>JAHEJH010000247.1 GCA_024638905.1 Luminiphilus sp. | reverse complement strand
TTTTGCTTGGGTTTTCGGTTGTTGGCGCGATCGCAGCCATCGCATTTGAGCGTCAGGCGCGCACACCATCAGTGACAGCCGGCGTCAACTCGCGATAAAAAAATAAACGGTCATACCAGCGGCCACCACAATGATGGCGCGGCGCACCAAACGCTGACTCACCACTCTCACCGCACTCGCGGCCGCATACCCACCGATCAACGTGCCGATGAGCACGATCGCACCCTCTCTCCAGGCGATGAGATCACCAACGCCGAACATCACGATGGCCAAAATAGATACGAGCGCCGAGACCAGCAGCTTCAGCCCGTTCATCAAATGGATATCTTGATACCCGGCGAGCGTGAAGTAGCCCAGCAGGATGATGCCCAAGCCCGCGTTGAAAAAACCACCGTAGGTGCAGACCAGTAGTAGCAACAGTGCCAGCAATAAACCGCCCAGCGCCGTAAGCGATTGCTTGCCCTCAAAGCGGCGCCGCAAAGCCGCCTGCAAAGGGTCGCCCCATACCAACAGCACGGTGGCCAAAAGTAATAACCAGGGAATCGCGCGACTGAAGGTGTTTTCCGGAGTCTGCAGCAATAACCACGCGCCCAAGCCGCCGCCGATGAGTGCCGACACCGCGACTCTTGGTAGCTGATGCCGATGCGCCCACAGTTCCCGGCGAAATCCCGCGGCACCACTCAGGTAGCCGGCGCTCGAGGCAAAGGTATTGGTGGCGTTGGCAGCAATGGGAGACACACCCGCCGCCATCAGCGCTGGGAACGTAATGAAGCTGCCGCCGCCAGCGATGGAATTAACCATGCCGCCGATTAGACCCGCGAGAAACAGACCCAGCTCCTCGATCACGCTGTCTCCTGACTCATACCAACACAGACAGCGCACTCTGCGCTGTCTGGTGTCGCGACGCAACGGGTCGTCATGGAGTCCTCGGATCTCCTTCTGGCCTCTGGACCCTCGGACATCCAGACTGATTGCTGTAATAATCGGGGAAAATAAATCTGGGGCACAGGATGGGGCGTGGTTTTTTCGTTTGGGCAAGCAGTGTCTTGCTCAGTTGCACACTGTTGTGGCCATCAGCCGTCAGGGCATCGGCAGTTTATGAGATACAACTACCCCAGGTTTTTCTGGAAGGCATCACCTACGATCTGACGGTGTCCTCGCCCGCCACAGACCGCACTGCCGCCTCGCAGCCCACACCCTTGTTACGGGTCGATGATTTTCCGTATACCCCGAGTCGCTCTGACGGCGAATGGATCTTCAGTGACGTTGTCGTAACGGGCACAGGTGCCACTGTGGTGATCCTCGAAATCTCTGGAGAGGTGGTTCAGCAAACGAAGGTATCTGTGATCCCGGCTTGGGTCTCGATATTGCCGCCCTTGGTGGCGATCGGCATGGCGCTCCTGATCCGCAGCGTCTTGCCTGCGCTTATGCTGGGTTTATGGCTTGGCGCCTGGGCGCTAGAGGGCCTGTCGGCCAAGGGCTTGTTTACGGGGCTATTTGCGAGCTTTGAGGTCTATGTGGCCAATGCGGTGGCGGACTACGATCACGCCACCATCATGCTGTTTACGTTCATGATCGCCGGGATGGTCGGCGTGATTTCACGCAACGGCGGTATGCGCGGCATCGTTGAATGGATTATCACCGGCGCCAACAGTGCCAAGCGTGGACAACTGGCGGTGTGGTCACTCGGGCTGCTCATATTTTTCGACGATTACTCCAATACCCTCGTAGTGGGCAACACCAGTCGCTCCATCACCGACCGATTGCGCATCTCTAGAGAAAAGCTCGCCTATCTCGTTGACTCAACGGCGGCGCCTTTGGCGACGATCGCGCTAGTCACAACATGGATTGGCTATCAGGTCAGTCTCATTGGCGATGCCATCGCACCGCTCGATGACCTGACCATGAGTCCTTACAGCATTTTCCTGAACTCCATCCTCTATAGCTTCTACCCGTTTATGGCCATCCTGCTGGTGGTACTGGTCATCACCACAGGGCGCGAGTTTGGACCCATGCTCGCCGCTGAAAGGCGAGCACGGACCACAGGTGTTACAGCGCCACCGGTCAAGTCCAAGGTCGGTCAGGATGACGAGGCGGCGCTGGCCATGAAAGATGGCGTTCCACCGAGGGCTTTTAATGCGCTGATTCCCGTGGCGGTAATGATTTTGGGGATTCTGGTTGGCCTCTACGTCACCGGCGAGGGCGATACGATCGGTGAGATTGTGGGCTCGGCCAATTCCTATCGCGCGCTGATGTGGGCATCGCTGGCAGGTGCCCTGGTCGCGATTGTCATGACCGCCGCGCAAAGGCTGCTGACGCTCGACGAAATCGTCGACGCGTGGGTGTCAGGGGCGCGGTTTACGTTTATTGCCATGATTATTCTGGTGCTCGCGTGGTCGATGTCAGAGATCAGCCGCGAACTGCATACCGCTGATTTTCTGATTGCGAGCCTGGGGGACAGCTTGCCCGCTGCGGCACTGCCCGCCGTCATTTTTGTGCTGGCCGCCTTTACGGCCTTTTCAACCGGCAGCAGTTGGGGCGCCATGGGCATTTTGCTGCCGCTGGTGTTACCGCTGTGCTGGGCAATTATGGGCATGGAGGGCCTGACCGCGGATAAGGATTACTTCATTCTCTATTCTTCTGTATCGGGTGTTCTGGCCGGTGCGGTCTGGGGCGACCACTGCTCACCGATCTCGGATACCACCGTGATGTCTTCCCTCTCGGCAGGCTGCGACCATATTGAGCATGTGAGAACACAACTACCCTACGCGCTGCTGGCTGGCGCTGCCGCCCTAGGATTTGGCACCCTGCCCACCAGCTTTGGCCTGCCCTGGTGGGTCGGCATGCTGGGGGCTGCGGCAGTCACCGTGGTCGGCCTCAGACTGCTGGGGCAACCGGTGGAGGACTACCGACCGGATTAAGGGGCCACTGTACTTTGGCCTTCAACGACTACCTTTGCGCGGTTTTTTTCTCCGCCCCGCGTTCGTATACTGCGCACGCAATACGCGATGAGACGCAGGACAAGCCTTTGATTACGCCAGTGGCCACCCGCAACGCTAAAACTCAGCCAATAATGTGGAACCCAAATTCACATGACGACCTGGACCTTTAAATCGGCCAAAGGGCAGCGGTGGCACACCGGTGCTGTCACCTACTCACTGGCTGCGTATGTCGTGGGCTGGTGGCTGTTGTTTTCAGGCGGCTGGGCGGGCTTCATCGCCGGCGTTTTATTGCTGGGGCACGGCATGATCATTGCGGCGTACATGATCCACGAGTGCGCCCATAACACCGTTTTTACGGTGAATCGGCATAACAACCAACTAGCCGGTTGGCTCGGTTGGATCTGTGGCTCCTGCTACGGCACGGTGGAAGACATCCGCACCAAGCACTTCCGGCATCACGTCGAGAACGACGATGTGGTGTGGTTTGATTATGAGGGATTCTTCAAAAAGCATCCGCTCGTTTATCGCGCAACGATCTTTTTGGAGTGGTGTTTCATCCCGGCTCACTGCATCTTGATGCACACCATCATGGTCTTTACGGCCTTCATCATCCCTCAGCGGCGTAACCAGCTCCCGCGCAATGTTGGGGTGATTCTGGTTAGATTCAGTCTGCTCGCCGCACTGGCCGTCTATGCGCCTGTCGCACTGGCTGGCTATCTCATCGCCTACATGCTGATGATCATTGTGCTGCGGTTCGTTGACGGCCTCGAGCACGATTACCCCTACCGCACCAATCTCTATACCGACGAGGTCTCCGAGCATAAAGGCGATTTAGCCTGGGAACAGGAGCACACGTTTAGTCCCATTCTTTCCTGGCGCTACGAATGGGTGAACTGGCTAATCCTGAACTTTGGGTATCACAACGCCCATCATGCCAAACCCACCACACCATGGTTCGAGTTGCCCACACTACACCGCGAACTGTTCGGGGAAGACCCCGATACGGTGATTCGCTTGTGGCCACAGTTGGTGATGTACGTGCGCTACCGCCGATACCGCATCTTTCACGACGCGCCCGATCTTGAGCCCGCGTCGGGCAAGGACTTTTTGCGTGCGGCCCAATCTGCGCAGCTCACCGGCGGTAACGCCGCGTCGTTTCTGACGTCCTTCTAACGCCGCATCGATGGCACACACCCTCGATATTTACCAATCGCTCTGGGCGATGGAGCGGCGTATTCCCGGGCAGGCCGAAGAGCCGGTCGAAGTGCACATGGAGCGCATTGCCGAAGCGGGTTATGTGGGGGCCTGTGTCGACCCGAATGTATCCGAGATCCCGGATTGTCTGGCGCTGAAGCCCGCCTTCGAGCGACTGGGATTAAAGTGCATGGTCAACGCCTTCCCTCACGACGTTGAGGCGATGCGGCCGCTGCTAGAAATGGCCGCGGAAATGAGCGCCACCCAGGTCAATGTGATTGGTGGAGTCATGCCATTGACCGCAGCAGAGGCCGTGCCGGTCGTCGAGACTTGGCTGGCGATGGCAAACGCGTATGACTTTCCGTTTCTGCTCGAGACACACCGGAACGGCACACTGAACGACCTGTTCTTTACGTTGGAAGTATTGGAGAGAGTCCCTGAGCTGCGGCTATGTGCCGATCTCTCCCACTTCGTGGTCGATCGCGAGCTGCAAATTCCGCTGAACGAGACTGATGAGGGTTATTTCTCGACCATCCTTGAGCGCTCGGATTCGTTTCAGGGGCGCATCTCGAATAATCAGCAAATCCAAATTGCGATTGATTTCCCCCAGCACCGTGATTGGGTCGCCCAGTATCGGCAGTGGTGGCAACAGGGCATGTCAGGCTGGCATGCTCGTCAACCGCACGATGCCACACTCAATTTTTTGGTGGAGCTTGGGCCACCTGCCTATGCGATTACAGGTGCTGACCAAACCGAGCTGTCAGACCGATGGCAAGAGGGCCTGCAAATCAGAGAGTGGGTGGAAGGGATCTGGTCAGATCTCGAAGGCGCTTGACCCAGCCCGATCTCGTCAGGCGGTAAGGACACCCTCAATCAGGGTGAGTGCCTCAGCCACCTCCCCTGTGGTGTTGTAGTGGCCCAGCCCCAAACGCAAAACGCCCTCCTGCGGGTCAAGATCCAGCGCCTTGGCGACCTCAAACGCATAATTATCACCCCAGTGACAATAAAGGCCGGCATCTGAAAGCTGTCGCGCGATCGCACTGGCGGGATGACGATCGTGGGTGAAGGAGAAAGTCGCGACGCGGTGCGTCAGGGTGCTTGCGCCCTGCATGGTCAGCCCCGGTATCGCCACCAAGCCGGACAGCAATTGCTCTGCCAAACCATCTTCATGGCCGCCCATCGCCGTATAAGCACCCTCGAATAACTGGCGGCGATCGCCACTGCAGCCGGTCTCAGCCGCGAGCCACTGAAAGTACTCCAGCGTGCCCATGAGTCCTGCGATCAGTTCAAACGCCGGCGTGCCCAGGCTGAATCGGAAAGGCAGGTCATTGCTGGCACAACGGAGTTTGTAAGCGCGGAGGGATTCCAATCGCTTCCGTTTGCCATACACCACCCCTAAATGCGGCCCATAAAACTTGTAGGGTGAGCACGCCAGAAAATCGCAGCCCAGGTCTTTCACATCGATGAGTCGGTGCGAGGCGTATTGCACGGCGTCCACATAAACGATGGCGCCGGCGGCCTGAGCCATCGCGGTCAAGGCCTTCACATCGTTAACCCCACCGGTCAGGTTACTCGCGTAATTGAGCGCCAGTAACCGCGTGCGCTCACTGAGCAGAGGTTCGAGCAATGCGGGTTCGGCACGCCATGAGTTGCGGTCAAATTCGAGCCACTTAACCACCAGATCATTGTCTTCTGCCATTTGCAGCCATGGCGAAACGTTCCCCTCGTGCTCCATCCGGGAGATGATGATTTCATCACCAGGCTCAAACTGGTGCGCGAGACTGCGCGAGAGCTGGTAGGTAAGCGTTGTCATATTGGCGCCAATCAGCACTTCACCCGGGTCGGTCGTACCCAGAAAGTCGGCCATGGCTTTTACGGCATCGTCATAGAGCGCGTCGACCTCGACAGAGGTCGGATTAAAGACGCCGGTGTTGCTGTTGTAGCGATGAAAAAAGTCGACGATGCGATCAATGGTTTGTCTGGGGACTTGGGTGCCCGCCGCGTTATCAAAATAGATGCGGCGCTGGCCGTCGTCTGTTGTCGCCAACGAGGGAAATTGTTGTCGAACGGCGTCGATTGGAAATGTCATGGTGTGTTAAGTCCCCTAACGTCGGGCCCGAAAGCAACTGCGCATCGGTCCTTGCTACAGCGATCGCTATAGCTGCTCAAAAAAATCCAGAATCAATGGCCAGCTAGAGCGGAGGTTATACATATGGCCCATGTCGCCGCGGCAATCTAGCACGGGCGGCCACTGTGAGTCGCTCTGACAGTAGGACCAGCCGCGGCACTCCATACTGGAGCTGCCAACATCGATGGACTCCGCCGGTACCGTGGTGTCACAGCCCTGAGACTCCGCCCAGACTTTGGTGATCGCCGAGGCGCTGGAATAATAGTAAACGTCGCCATCTGAGGTGGTGGTGAAACTTTCCTGCTCCCAGTCACCCGGGGGAACTGTCCTATCCCGCGAGCCCGTAATTGAAATGACGGGCATACCGCCCTCGGAGATCGGTGGATCCAGATAGCCCCGATGGGGCAACCCCAAAATCGGGGCTACCGCCGTGAAGACTTCTGCACTCAGCTCATCACGGCCCAGATCCCAGACAAACATACCGCCGTTCGAGCCGCCCACAGCGTAAACGCGGTCAGAATCAATGCAGACATTGGCGGACACCTCTTGAACCAGCGCCGCTGAAAATGACACATCGTCGACAGAGCATTGCGTCCAGGAACAACCGTTCTCAGCGATGCCTTCGCAGGACGGATAAGTGTAGTTCGCGGTCATGTCGTCATCACAGATCGCGTCAGTGTCATCACTGACTGCTGCATTGAGGCCATCCCCGTCGAGACCCGTTGTTGACCCCTGAAACGACCAGGACGAAAACCGATTACCCGGTTCTTCTCGACCCAGTCCCAGCGGCGCCACTAACACATAGCCTCGTTGGTCCGACTCTGATTGCACTGTGACATTGTCCAGAAACTCGCCTTCATCGCCGCCCCATTCTTGGAACAACACGATGAGCGGATAAGCCTGATCGCTGCTGTAGCCGGCCGGTAGCCGAACCCGGAATTGGCGCGCGATGCCTTCCTGCTCGAGGGTGTAATCTCCCGAGCTCCAGCTGGTAGACGGGCAAGCTGCTCCCGTACCGGATCCGCCCACCTCAGCAATGTCAGTGATTTCGAAGCCCTGGGTTGCGGTATCAAAATCCATCACCACATCCCACTGACGACCCTCAACGGTGAGGCCTTTCAGCGTAAAAGAGGCATCGTCAAATGACACCTCAGATACCGTCGATGTATCGACTTCCGAGCCGTCTCGGATGTAAGAGGACAGGAACCGGTCGACCTTCACGGTCGCGTTTTGTGTCGCAACGCCGCCGTCGTTAGAGATTGCCCGAGCAGTAAAGACATACTCCCCTGGAGTAAGCCCCTTATAGTTGTATGCCATGGAAAAGCCTGACGTATCCGCATCAGGAAAATCGGGGTAGACCTTCGCCACATCACCTCGAGCGCCCCCCATGGGCACGTCAAACGCATAGCTACCGTCGACATCGACCTCTATGACAGCAATGCCAGATTCGGCGACGGCCCAGCCGCGCAAGTTGGAAATGCCCGTGTAGACGCCGTCAGCATTCGGTTCTTCTAAATTAACGATCACCGTCTCTGAGAAGACGACGGTGGAAAAGAGCGTGAGCAACCCCGCACATGCGCTTGTATGGATGAGTTTTGGCATCTCGAGCCCGCAAAACATAGTAAGCCAGCAGGGTACTGGCGGCGAATCACGTCGTAAAGCGACCTGTCAGCATCGTAAGACAATGCAACATCGTGCAAACTGATGTGGGGTGGCTCTCCCATGACGCGCCCTGGCGAGGCATTTGCAGGAGAATGACAGTGGCAGCGGAAGTCATCGATGTTCACGCCCACGTGGTGTTCGAGGCGTTAAACAACACCGCGGGTAACTATGGACCTGAAGCCGGTGTTGACCAGACGGGCGCACCGTTTTTCCGCATCGGTGGCTACACGATGAAACCGATTTCCTATCAGGGCACAGTCTTTACGGATCTGGATCTGCGGATTGCGCATCTCGATCGACTCGGCATCGATATTCAGGTGCTCTCCCCCAATCCCCTCACTTTCTTTCATGGCATTGAGACCGCCACCGCCACTGACTTTTGCCTCGGACACAACCAACTGATGGCGGACACCGTCGCTGTAGCCCCCGACAGGCTGGTCGGTCTGGCCGCTCTGCCCATGCAAGAAGTCTCTGCTGCGTGCGAGGAACTGGAGCGCGCGGTCAGCATATTAGGGCTCAAGGGCGCCATGATCGGGACGGACATCCCACAGGGTTTCGCCTGCCAGTCGTTGGACCCGTTCTATCAAAAACTCACTGATCTTGATGTCCCACTGTTTATTCATGCGAGCTCTACCGACGGCGCAGGCGGATTGAAAGATGACCGGCTTAATCTGCACAACTTCTCGCTCAGTCTGGGTTACGCGCAGGAGGAAACGCTGGCGGTCGCACAACTACTTCTGGGTGGTGTGCTTGACCGACACCCGGCACTCGACATCTGCATCTCGCATGGTGGCGGCACAGCAGCGTTCCTCGCGGAAAAAATTGATCAACTTGCCCAGGTAGATCCCACGGCTTCAGAAGGCGTTAAACAAAATGGATTTGGACATGAACTGAAAAAGTTGTGGTTTGATACACATGTGAAGGGCGAGGTGGCGGCAACGGCACTTCGGCATTACGCCCATGCTGATAAGTTAGTGTTGGGCACCAACCTGGGAGGGTTCGATACGCCGGAGGCACTGAGCGCAGACGCCGCTCGTCTCTCCCAAAACGCGAGACGATTACTGAGGTTGCCGTGATAGTACTTAATAATATTGCTCTGTTTAACGGCCACGCTGATCACTTCTGTGGCGATGCCGCTGTGATGTTCGCCGACGGCCGCATCATCTATGCGGGGCCGCGAGACGGCAGCCCAGCGGTCGACGGTGACGCACAAGTCATCGATGGCCGCGGTCACTTTGTCATGCCCGGCATGGTGGAGTCCCACGCCCACCTCTCCTACACCGACAATGGTCCGCTGGAGCTCGACAAATCTCCTGTTGAGGAGGTCATGATTAAAACGATCCGCAATGCGAGGGTTATGTTGGGCTCTGGGTTCACTTCGGCGATCAGCTTTGGCTCGGTGCACAGGGTCGACGCATTTCTCAAGCGCGGCATTGAGTGTGGTGACGTCTTGGGGCCAAGACTATTGGCCGGCGGGCGCGACATTGGTTCAACAGGGAGTAATGCAGACCTGCATCCCGACTACGCGCAATTGAAAATCGATGGGCTGGGCATGATTACAGACGGCCCCTGGGAAGTCCGCAAAGCCGTCCGCACGCTGTCTAAAAACGGCGTGGATGTGGTCAAAGTGATGATCGACGGCGAATTAATCTCCTCGGGCGGAGGGATCAAACCCGGTGTGCTGGGCTTCACCGATGAGGAGCTGGAGGTGCTCGTTGCCGAGGCGCATCACCGTGGCATGCGGGTCGCCTGCCACGCGCGATCTGCCGCGGCGGTCAAACAAGCGGTAACGGCTGGCGTCAACTTTATTGGCCATGCGAACTATCTGGACGACGAAGCCTTGACACTACTTGAGGCGAATCGTGACCGCGTATTCGTAGGCCCAGCGGTCGCTTGGGAGATTACTTTTCTCGAGCACTATAAGAGCTTTGGGTTTGAGACGGGCAGCCCAGAGCACGAGGGCTACGCCGCTGAGCTAGAGGCCACACAGACCTCAGTTAAGCGCATGCGAGAAGCGGGTATCAGAGTGCTGGTAGGCGGAGACTATGGCCTCAATATCACGCCGCATGGCACCTATGCCAAAGAGCTGCAGTACTTCACGGATTACTTCGGCTTCTCTCCCGGCGAAGCGCTACAAGCCGCCACGAAACACGGTGGCGAAGCCTTTATGCCAGACGGCAGCCTGGGCACGCTGGAGGCAGGAAAAATCGCAGACATGGTGATCGTTAAAGGGAATCCCCTTGAGCAGATCAGTGTGCTGCAAGATGCCGATAACATCACAGCGGTGATCAAAGACGGCGAGATCTACGCGGGTTTACTCGACAGCCGGTCACCGCACACCAAGCATCCTGAAGAATTAAACCAGCTCTTGGGAGCATCACCATGCAACTAGCCGACAAAGTGGCAGTGATCACGGGCGCTGCGCGTGGCTTGGGCAGGGCCTACGCCGAGGCACTGGCCGCAGAAGGTGCGGCCATCGTGGCCGCCGACCTCAACGATTGCGGTGAGACGGTCGCAGCTGTGGAATCAGCGGGCGGACGAGCACTCTCCACCACCGTCGACGTATCGGACGCCGCTAGTTGCGAAGCCATGACATCACTCGCCATGGACGCCTTTGGCCGGGTCGATGTACTGATCAATAACGCCGCGCTCTATGCAGGGCTCAAAGGCGCGCGCTTCGAGCACCTTGATGAAGCACAGTGGGATCGGGTGATGCAGGTCAATATCAAAGGCACCTGGCTTACCAGCCGTGCCGTCGTTGATCATATGCGCGCCAGCGGCGGCGGCTCGATCATCAATATCGCATCGCTCGCTGCGGTATTCGGCCTGCCCTATGGCTTAGATTATGTCGCTTCCAAAGCAGCCGTCATTGGTATGACACGTGGCATGGCGCGTGAACTGGGGCGAGACCATATCCGCGTAAACGCTGTGGCCCCTTCTGCGGTCATGACCGAGGGCACAGAGGAGTTCTTTGGCGAAAAGTTCGAGAAAGCGAAGGCCGTAATTGCCTCTAACCAACTGATTCCGCGTAATCTCGAAACCGAGGACCTCACTGGCACCATCGTGTATCTGGCGTCTGACGCCAGCCGTTTTGTCACGGGGCAGACCCACATGGTTGATGGCGGCTCCTGGTTCCTCTAGCCCACCTCGATCAGCACAAATTGTGACTGCCACGCTAGGTGATCTATCAGCAGGGCTGCTGCCATGCGGCCGCCGCGCTCACGCCCAGAGTCAATCAGCTCTGATCCTCTGAATCTGGCTCAGTGAGCCCGAAATCCAGACGCATTTGGTCGGTGTGGGGTTTGGGTCGCCTCACCCGCACCTTTTTAGGGTTTGCCGGCAACCACGAATACTCGACCCCCGGCTCCAGCTGCTGCATTTGCATTTTTTGCCGCAGCCCCGCTGGTGAAAACGGCGTCAATGCGCCCCATTCCACTGAATGCGAGCCAACGGTGGCTTGGGTGGCGCTCCCCTGCTGTTTTTGCGCGCGAAACAGTCTTGAACGGCAGGTGGCCCCGCAGGTTTTTTGATCAGGACGCCCCTGAAAGACCTTCCCACAACCCTGGCAGGTAATTCTCACCTTACTGGCTGGCACACGGCGGCTATTGTGATGTGCCACGCGGCAGGCAACGCTGCAGAACTTGCGGAGCGCTTGTTTGCGGCAACCATGGCGCGCACAGATCTGAGGCATATTCTGTTGCAATCCAAATAAACAAAATTCAATAAAACGTTTGTTGTGTATTTATATAAATACTTTATGTAGGAATCTCACGTTTTATTAATGCTTTTTAAGTAGCGTTAACTGCATCTCATATGAGGTTATCACCACAAGTCGGTGCCAGTGAAACAGGCTAAACAATGATGCAACGGCCAAGTACACCGGTCAGCCGTCAGTCACGCATCGGAACACCCGATTCCCCGCGTTGAGGATTGGTATTGTTTACGTTGAGTCGCGATACACAGAGACTTAGAGTGCGCGCGTGAAAGGAAGCCATTAACGCCAGACAAGAGGTCAAGGTGAATCTGAAGTCAAATATTTTGTGGGCCCTCGCCTCTGTCGCGTTGCTGGCCTCAGCACTCCTCGTTGATCAAGGGCCAGTGAAGCCGCTCGTAGCTGAATACACTGAGTCGGCTGAAGAATCAGCGGGCTGATCAGCCTCTGGCCCAATTCCAGGCGCTTTCTGTTGCTGCCCGCCCCATTTCACCCGCAAATACCGGGTCGGACCGAGCGAACGACACGGCCCTTGCAAGTCGGGGGTCGACAGGACAGCATCGCGGTTTGATTCATTAGGAACCGAGTCGTGGCCCACGTCGAATTCTTCTACGACCTCTCGTCACCCTGGACGTATCTCGCCTTCAACAACATTCAGCCCGTCCTCGCTGAAACCGGTGCGGACATCACGTGGCGACCTTTTCTGGTCGGCGGTGTCTTCAACGCAGTCAACCCGAGCGTCTACCAGGCGCGGGCAGAGCCCATGGACCCCAAGATTGTCCATAACTATCGCTGGTTACACGAGTGGGCGCGGGTTGCGGGCTTGCCGCTCGTGTTCCCGACAGCGCATCACCCGGTGAAGTCGGTGTTGGCGATGCGTGCATGCTGCGTGCTGGAGCAGGACCAACCCACGCTGCAACGGTTCTCCAAAGCGGCTTTCGATGCCTACTTTGCCCGGGGTGAAAACATTGACGACCCCAATGTCATCCGAGCGATCGCAGAAGAATGTGATCTCGATAGCGCGTCATTGGTCAGCGGCACCACGGAGCAATCCATCAAAGATCAGTTGCGGTCGAATACAGAGGAAGCGATCGCTCGCGGAGCTTATGGTTCTCCGACGATGTATGTGGGTGATTCGCAGTACTTTGGCAACGATCAATTGCCGCTCGTACGGGCTGCACTTTCATCAGAAGGGAGCTAACTTGCGGCGAAAACCCTGCATCAACCCAGCGCATGCTCGGCGCGAAAAACCAACCCAGTAGCGCTATTGAGACTGCGCATCTCAGCCGTCTGCGATACCCCTCCGGGTGACCAGATAAGTCGCAAAGCTGCCCAACCAATGACTACCCGCATAATGCTCAGGACTGACGCCTTCAAGACCGGCGATCCGATGTGCGTTAGCGGCCGCCGTGATCACGGCAACTCGCGAATCGTCGTTCGGTAAGGCGCTTGCGATACCTTCCAACATCCATGCGCGACTCAGGTTCAGCCCATCTAAGTGCACAAGGTGGGGGTCCGAGCGATCACTGACCATCGCGGCTGGCAGCCAATCGCCCGCTTCGGGAATCGCCAAAAATCCCGTCAGCCAGCTTGAAAATGCGCTCGGCGACAACACGCGGCGCATCAGGTCAGCCTCAGCGAGGCAGGGCGACAAGAAGTCAGCGCCAGAGGGTTCATAATGGAGTGGGCATGCCGTGTCCCCGCCATAAAGCGTTTGTGCGCGCTCTGTGATCAGCGCCTCCGCCGCCTCGTCGCCGGTCGCGCGCGCCCAATCAAGGGCTAATCCCAGCGCAAAAGCAGTTTGCGAATGGGTGCCGCTGCGCACCGGATAGGTCAGGTCGGGCAACCAGGAAACCAAGCGTTCCACCATCGCAGACTCCAATGGCGCGATGTTGGCCCGCCACTGTCTGGCCTCATCGTCATCCCATTCTTCGAGCTCATTCACCAGTTGCAAAAGCCAGGCAATGCCATAGGGTCGCTCGAATGATCGCCGCCCCTTTGCCGACACATAGGCCGTCTCTGCCAACAGGTTCTCTCGCGTCAGGCTCTGCGCGAGCGCCTCTCGCGCAGGCTGCGCATATTCGCTCTGCGGGTACTGCCTTGCCAATCTCGCTAATAGCCAATGCCCATGCACCGAACTGTGCCAATCGAGGCAGCCATAAAAAGCCGGGGTTAATTCCCGCGGAGGCGCCACATCGGCATCGTTTTGCATGCTGTGTGAAATATGGTTGGGGTATTCCTGATGCACGCAGGCCAGTGCAAGGGTTGCAAAACGGTCAGAAGCGGCACTATCGGCAGAAGATGACCCCGCAAAGGTAATCGCTGAAAAAACGATAACGAGCATTGTGAGATCGAGGCGCATCATAAACGCTCCTTTGGTTTTAGTACCCGACACCAAAAGAATCGTGCACAGCCTGATACAACCC
>JAHEJH010000246.1 GCA_024638905.1 Luminiphilus sp. | reverse complement strand
CCTAGCAGCAGTCCCTGGCTCTAAAGCCTGCCTCCAGCACCTGCCTCCAACGAAAGCGCCCTTACATCCCCCCGTTGTAGTGAGCGGGAATAATCCAACCTGTCGTCGCCAAGTGGGTGCAGAGAGATATAATTCCCACATCCGATAACGAGTGACGACTATGTCGCGCGACGAACTCAACGATATTCCCTCATTCACAGCCAATCGCGAGGAGGCCATCTCCTCTGCGCCACGTGGGGCGATTCCGCCACGTGCACCCCGCGGTGAGGCGACGATGGGACTGATGGCGAGGCTGCTGCTGACCATTGCGCTGGCAGTGGGAGGTATCGCCTGTGGCTGGGCCTGGCAGTTACAAACTTTGTTGGACGCCTCACAGACCCAGCAAAAGGCTACCCAGGCCCGCGTCTCCGATCTGGAGGCATTGCTATCAGACACTGACGAAACAGTGAGTAAATCGGCCACGGCAATGGGCGCCCAGCTCCGCCTGCTCGACACCGAAGTGCGCAAGCTCTGGGATGCTCGCAAGACCAGCAACGCCAAGATCACCAAACTCGAGAAAACGGCGGTGACTCAGGAAAAGCAAATCACGGGGCTCAATAACAAAACTACGACACAGGCCGAGCAATTAACGGCGATGCAGTCTGAATTGGCAGCTTTGACACAAGTGGCCGGCGATTTGGAGCGCCTCGCAGCGAGTGCTCAGCGGGCGCAAACCGACGTAGAGCGTCTGGCAGACGGGCTCAATAAATCGAACCTCGAGCGCGCCGCCTTGCGTAAACAAGTTGAGAGCAATGCCGAGTGGATCGAATCGATCAATGCGTTTCGGCGGCAGGTGAACGCCAACATCGCGCAGCTTGAGGCTGACATGGCGGCGATGAATGCGCCGGGCATGCAATAGGAATGGCAATCGGGAGCACACCATCGCGATGACCGTAATCAAACAGCAGGATCTGATTGACAGCGTCGCCGACGCGCTGCAGTTCATCTCTTACTATCACCCGCTCGATTTTGTGCAGGCTGTCCACCGCGCGTGGGAGATGGAGCGCAATCCTGCTGCTAAAGACGCGATGGCGCAGATTCTCATTAACTCGCGCATGTGCGCCATGGGGCATCGACCCATCTGTCAGGACACGGGCATTGTCACCGTGTTCATTGAGATCGGCATGTCGGTGCAGTGGGAGGCAGAGATGTCTCTCGATGACATGATCAACGAGGGTGTACGCCGCGCCTACACCCATCCCGATAACACCCTTCGCGCTTCCATTCTTGAGGATCCTGCCGGGCGTCGCCAGAACACCAAAGACAACACGCCGGCGGTGATTCATACCCGACTGGTACCGGGAAACACGGTCAGCGTTCACGTGGCGGCGAAGGGGGGCGGCTCTGAGAATAAATCGAAGCTGGTGATGCTGAACCCCTCGGACAGCATCGTCGATTGGGTGGCCAAGACGCTACCGACAATGGGCGCGGGCTGGTGTCCCCCGGGCATTCTCGGGATTGGGATTGGTGGCACCGCTGAAAAGGCGATGGTGCTGGCCAAGGAATCACTGATGGCGCCTGTGGATATTCACGAGCTCCGTGCCCGTGGGCCGCAGAGTCGGATTGAAGAGCTGCGTCTCGAGATCATGGATGCGGCGAACCGCACCGGCATTGGCGCGCAGGGCCTTGGTGGCCTGACGACGGTGCTGGACGTGAAGATCAAGGACTATCCTACCCACGCGGCATCACTGCCGGTGGCCATGATCCCCAACTGTGCGGCCACGCGTCACGCGCACTTTACGCTGACTGGCGAAGGACCCGCCTTGCAGGCACCGCCTGACGTGGATCAGTGGCCGGATATCAGCTGGGAGCCGGGTGAGTCGGTGCGTCGTGTCAATCTCGATACCGTGACCCGCGAGGAGATTCATACCTGGCAGCCCGGCGAAACGCTTTTGCTGTCGGGCACCATGCTCACAGGGCGGGATGCGGCGCATAAGCGCATGACTCAGATGCTTGAGCAGGGCGAATCGCTTCCGGTCGATTTGGCGGGCAAGTTTATCTACTACGTGGGCCCCGTTGACCCGGTGAGAGACGAAGCGGTGGGCCCGGCAGGCCCCACGACGGCAACGCGAATGGACAAATTTACCGATTACATCCTTCAGGAAACCGGGCTCGCGGGCATGATCGGCAAGGCGGAGCGCGGCCCCGTGGCGGTGGAGGCGATTAAAAAGCATGGTGCGGTCTATCTCATGGCGGTGGGCGGTGCGGCCTATCTTGTCTCGCAAGCGGTGACCAAAGCCGAAGTGGTGGCTTTCGAAGATCTGGGTATGGAGGCGATCTACGCCTTTACGGTGCGCGATATGCCGGTCAGCGTCGCGGTCGACAGTCAGGGTGAATCGGTGCACGTGACGGGGCCGCAGATCTGGAAAGTACAGATCGAAGAGCAGGCGCTTGAGCTCATCTGAGACCTTTTACTGGCACGATTACGAAACCTCCGGGGCAGACGCCACTTTGGATCGACCCTGGCAGTTTGCTGGGGTTCGCACCAATGCTGCTTTAGAGATCATTGGCGAACCCCTCACCCTCTACGCACGCCCCACCCCCGACCGACTGCCTCATCCTGCCGCGATCCGGGTGACCGGTATTACGCCACAGCTGGCTGCAGAGCGCGGGCTGCCCGAGGTGGCATTCATCGCCCGTATTCACCAAGAGCTCGCTCAACCGAAAACCTGCGGGATTGGCTACAACTCGATTCGCTTTGACGACGAGATCACCCGGTTTGCCCTATGGCGCAGTCTCCGTGACCCCTACGGCAGAGAGTGGCAAAACGGCAACAGTCGTTGGGATCTGCTGGATGTGACCCGTGCGTACCGGGCGCTGCGCCCTGCGGGAGTCGAGTGGCCGGTGAGAGAGGATGGTTTCACCAGTTTCAGGCTCGAGGACCTCACCGCAGCCAATGGTATTGAGCACGGTGCGGCGCACGATGCGATGGCTGATGTTGTGGCCACTATTGAGATCGCCAAATTGTTGAGGCGCTGTGACGAGAACTTGTTTGACACCCTGCACCGTCAGCGTACGAAGCGCGCGGTCAGTGCGTTGGTGAATCTGGATGAATTGACGCCACTGGTTCATGTGTCGGGGATGTTCGGTGGTGCGAGACACAATTTGGCATTGGTCGTACCGGTTGCCTGGCACCCCACGAATAACAGTGACTTGATCTGCGTCGACCTGGGTAAATCGCCGGACTTTCTCGAACAGCCCACTGACATCGTGCGTCAGCATTTGTTCACCCCGCAGGCGGAACTACCCGAGGGGGTGGAGAGACCGCCTATCAAGACCATTCGCCTCAACCGTGCGCCAGTGCTACTGCCGACCCAGTGGATGGCAGGTGGGGTGGCGGAGTCATTGGGGCTGGATGGTGACCTGCATCGACGACACTTGTCCCTGTTGAGGGAAGCGCGCGCTGCTGATCAGGCCGGCTTTATGACGCGCTTTCAAAGCCTGTGGCAGGCGCAAAGTTTCCCGGAGCGGTCTGATCCGGATCAGCTGCTCTACAACGGCTTCGTGAGTGACGGAGACCGCAGTCTCTGCGAACGGGCTATCGCCGAAGACCCCGCGGCATTGGGCGACCAGAGCTTTCCGTTTACCGATCCCCGACTGCCCGAAATGCTGTTCCGTTATCGGGCCCGCAACTTCCCTCATACGCTGAGCGATGCGGAAGCCGCGCAGTGGCGAGAGCACTGTCAGCTCCAGTGGCAGGAGGGATCTTTTTCCCTGACCCAGTTTGAGGCAGAACTTGCCGAGGAGCGCGCGCGTCCCGAGGTGACGGAAAACACCCTGACAGCACTGAATCAGCTCGAAGAGTGGGTCAGAGCGCTGTCAGTGGAGGGATGATCGGCGCTACAATAGCGAGATAGCAGTGGAGTGCAGTGCATGCAATTCGCCGGCAGCCATATTCTGAGCATCAGTCAATTTGAGCGGGCTGATGTTGAGCGATTGTTCACCGTTGCCGACGCAATGCGACCGTATGCGCATCGCGAGCGCATGACCCGCGTACTCGACGGCGCCATCCTTGGCTCCATGTTCTTTGAGCCGTCCACCCGCACCCGAATCAGTTTTGGCAGCGCTTTTAACCTGCTCGGCGGCGAGGTGCGGGAAACCACGGGCTTTGAGCACTCTGCGATCGCCAAGGGTGAATCGCTGTATGACACCGCACGCGTGTTGAGCGGTTATTCCGACATCATCGTGATGCGCCATCCCGAGGATGGCTCGGTCTCGGAGTTTGCGGCGGCCAGTCGGGTGCCAGTGATCAATGGTGGCGATGGCGCAAACGAGCATCCCAGTCAGGCGTTATTGGACCTCTACACGATTCGCTCGGAGCTGGCGGGCCGGCAGCGCGCGCTCGATGGCCTGCGTGTCGCTATGGTGGGGGATCTGCGTTTTGGTAGAACGGTGCACTCTCTGTCAAAACTCCTGTCGCTGTTTGAAGGGTTGCGCATCAGTCTGGTCTCCCCAGAGGCCCTCAGCATGCCCGAGGCGGTGGTAGGAACGCTCCGAGAGGCTGGGCACGAAGTGCTTGAAACCGATGTGCTGGAGACGGGCATCGCCGATGTCGACATCGTGTACAGCACCCGGATTCAAGAGGAGCGCTTCGCCAGTCCCGAAGAGGCGGATCTGTACAGAGGCCGATTCCGGCTTAACCAGAGCGTCTACACGGCGAACTGTGAGCCCAATACCGTGATTATGCACCCCTTGCCCAGAGATTCCCGTGAGGGGGCCAGGGAGCTCGATATCGACCTCAACGATAACCCCAATCTGGCCATCTTCCGTCAGAGTGACAACGGCGTGCTGGTGCGTATGGCGCTGTTTGCGCTGATTCTGGATGTGGCTGACCAGGTGGATCAGCACTCGGCGCCGGTGAATTGGTACACGGAGCGCCGGTTTTGACAGCATTCCGACTGCGCTACGGCGCGGAGGATGTGGATCTTCAGCAACGCGAGCAAAGCTTCCGCGGCTATTTTTCATTGGAGACGCTGACACTGCGTCACCGATTGTTTGAGGGCGGTTGGTCTGCCCCAATGCGCAGGGAGCTGTTTCAGCGCGGAGATGCCGTGGGCGTTCTGCCGTGGGATCCGGTTAAGGATGAACTGGTGCTGATTGAACAGTTTCGAGTGGGTGCGCTTCGCGATGGCCACAGCCCCTGGATGCTGGAGCTTGTTGCCGGCATCGTGGAGGCGGGCGAATCGGACAGCGAGGTTGTCCACCGCGAGGCAGAGGAGGAGGCGGGGTGCCGTTTGGGACGTTTGGAGCCCATTGCGACCTTTTACCCCAGCGCGGGCGCCTGCTCTGAGCAGATCCGGCTTTTTGTTGGAGAAGTGACGCAGTCTCAGCCAGGTACCGTTCAGGGTCTGGAGAGTGAGCACGAAGATATTTTGGTGCATCAACTCCCTCGTGAACAGGTGATGCAGATGCTGGATCGCAACGAGATCAACAACGGCCACACGCTTATCGCGTTGCAGTGGTTGGCGCGCCATGCAGATCGGCTTCGCGCGCAGTGGCGCTCCGACGGCGACTGATCGCCACGTGAACGGAACATAAACATGACGACTGTGGATAGCATCCAGGAGCCAAAGCTCATTAAGTCCTCTGCAGTAGTGGGTTCCGCCACCATGCTGTCCCGCGTGCTGGGTTTGTTGCGCGACGTGGTGCTTGCCAATCTGATCGGTGCCAACGGCAACGCCGACGCATTCTTCGTGGCTTTCAAGATCCCCAATTTCTTACGGCGCTTGTTCGCAGAGGGCGCGTTTGCGCAGGCTTTTGTGCCCGTATTAGCGGACACGCGTGAGCACGGCGGTCAGGCTGCGGTCAGAGCGTTGGTAGACCGGGTTGCCGGAGTGCTCGGTGGCACCCTGCTGCTGCTGACCCTCGTTACCGTGATGGCATCACCGGTTGTGGCAACGATTTTTGCGCCCGGCTTTCTCCGTGATCCCGCCAAGCTGGCGCTTACGGGGAACCTGATCAAGCTGACGTTTCCTTACCTGTTACTGATCTCCCTGACCGGATTCGCCGGTGCCATTCTCAACAGCTACCAGCGTTTTGCCGTACCCGCCCTGACCCCCATATTGCTTAACCTGAGCCTGATTGCGGCCGCCCTCTGGTTCGCCCCCGGTTTTGATGAGCCAGTGGTGGCGCTGGCCCTCGGCGTGTTGGTCGCGGGGTTTGCACAGCTCCTGTTTCAAGTGCCTGCGCTGGCGGGTATTGGTCTGGTGCCTCGGCCGCGCTGGGCTCCCCGGCACGAGGGTGTCAGGCGGATCATGGTGCTCATGGTGCCGGCCTTGTTCGGCGTCTCGGTCAGCCAGATTAACTTGCTGCTCGATACCGTACTGGCATCACTGCTCCCGACGGGCAGTGTTTCCTGGCTCTACTACTCGGACCGCCTCACAGAACTCCCCCTGGGCGTATTTGCCATTGCCATTGCCACAGTGATTCTGCCCACTTTGTCGGGTCAGCGCGCCCGTGCTGACGATCCCGCTTTCGCCAGTACGCTGAGCTGGGCAATACGTAGCGTGCTGTTGATCGCGATTCCTGCGACGGCGGCACTCGCCATATTGGCCGAGCCACTTTTGGCAACGTTGTTTCAATACGGTGCTTTCAGCGGCGATGATCGTGCGATGGCCGCCGCCAGTTTGCGTGCCTATACATTAGGTTTGGGCGCCTTCATGTTGGTGAAGGTGCTGGCCCCTGGCTTCTACGCGCGAGAAGATATGCGTACGCCGGTACGCATTGGTATCATCGCCATGGCGGCCAATATGGTGCTCAACATTGCTTTTGTGTTTCCCCTGATGTGGTGGCTGAACCTGGGTCACGTGGGGCTGGCGCTGGCGACTAGCGTGTCGGCATGGCTCAACGCCTTATTGCTCTTCAGGGGCTTGCGGCGCGATGCGGTGTTAACCAACGGTAGCTTGCCGCTCAAATGGCTGGCGCAGCTTGGCGTAGCAACTGTCGCGATGATGTCGGTCCTGCTTTGGCTGATGCCTGATCACGCAATGTGGGCGGAATGGCTGTGGTGGCAGCGGGCACTCCAACTGGGCATCCTGTGTGGCGCCGGCCTAAGTGTCTTCGGCATGAGCTTGCTCTGTTGTGGCGTCCGTCCGGCTGATCTGCGACGCTGAAGAGCGGTCATATCCCCCAAGTCTGCTATTGCCACCGGCTGATCTACGCTGAGTGCAGCGGTATACTGGGGTTTTCCATGTGACGGGGTAAAAAGCGGGGATGGAGCTCATCCGCGGCCGGCATAATTTGCGTTCCCGTCACCGCGGCTGTGCGGTGACGATTGGCGCCTTTGACGGTATTCATCTTGGCCATCAGGCGGTGCTGTCGCATCTCAAGCAGGAGGCGGATGCACGGGGTATCGCGACTACGGTCGTGACTTTTGAGCCGTTACCGCGAGAGTATCTGTGCCCGCTTGAAGCGCCACCCCGAATCACCACGCTGCGGGATAAATGGCCGCTACTTGAGGCCTGCCATGTCGATCACGTGCTCTGCCTGCCATTCAATGAGCGCTTGCGGCAGCTCAGCGCCCGGGAGTTCGTCGAGCAGGTGTTTGTTGAGGGGCTTGGTGTGCAGTACTTGGCCTTTGGCGACGATTTTCGTTTCGGCAACCGTCGCGAGGGAGATCTGGATTATGTCCGCGCACTGGCCGAAGAATTTGGCTATGCTGTCGCCCCCACGGCGACCCGGGAACAGGCTGGGGAGCGGGTCAGCAGCACACGGATTCGGGCAGCGCTGGCCGAAGCGGATTTTGACAGCGCGGAGCACCTTTTGGGTCGGCCATTTGAAATGGCCGGCCGTGTTCAGCACGGGCAGAAATTGGGTCGACAGCTGAACGCACCGACGGCCAATATCGCGCTGCACCGCATCCGATCACCGCTGCATGGTGTGTATGCGGTCAACGTATCCGGTGGCGGGCTCAGAAATGCGCCGGGGGTGGCCAATGTCGGGGTGAAGCCCACTATTGGCGAGAGTCTGGAGGCGACGCTGGAAGTGCACGTTTTGGAGGGCTCGCCCGATCTATATGGGGAGCGACTGACAGTGCGGTTTAGGCGCAAGCTGCGTGACGAACAGAAATTTCCGTCTCTTGATGCCTTGAAGGAAGGCATCGCGGCGGACAAAGCCAATGCCCGGGCATGGCTTGCAGACCACGGATGACGTATGAGTGACTACAAAGCCACGCTGAACCTGCCCCAGACGGATTTCCCGATGAAGGCCAATCTGGCGCAGCGCGAGCCGGAGCGTCTCAAGGCGTGGGCTGAGATGGACCTGTATGGCCAGATGCGCGAGGCAGGGCAGGGCAAGCCGACCTTTATACTTCACGATGGCCCTCCCTATGCCAATGGCGAGCTCCACGTGGGGCATGCCATCAACAAGATACTCAAAGATATCATCATCAAATCCAAGACCCTGTCTGGTTTTGATGCTCCGTATGTCCCCGGTTGGGACTGCCACGGCCTGCCCATTGAGCTCAATGTAGAGAAGAAAGTCGGCAAGCCGGGGCATAAGGTGACGGCAGCCGAGTTCCGGCAGAAGTGCCGCGACTATGCCAGCAAGCAGGTCGAGGCTCAGAAAGCCGATTTCGTGAGGATGGGCGTGTTCGGAGACTGGGCGCAGCCTTACCTGACCATGGATTTTCGGTTTGAGGCGAACATTGTCCGCACGCTGGCCAAAATTATTGACCGCGGGCATTTGCACCGCGGCTTCAAGCCCGTGCACTGGTGTTTGGATTGTGGCTCCGCGTTGGCGGAGGCCGAGGTGGAGTACGCCGACAAGCAATCCTCCGCGGTGGACGTCGCGTTTCCTTTTGTTGATCGCGCGGAAGCGGCGTCGCGGTTAGGGTGTGACGATGGGGAGCCGATCGATCTGGCTATCTGGACCACAACCCCCTGGACCTTGCCCGCCAACCGCGCGGTAGCGCTCTCAGCAGATCTTGATTATGTGCTACTCGATCTTGGTGGGCGTCGGGTCCTGGTCGCCGAAGCGCTGGCGGAAGAGTGTGCCCAGCGCTTCGGTGCCGAGCGTCACGAGATCATCGGGCGCGCCAAGGGCGCGGCGCTCGAAGGACTCTCTGTGATGCCGCCTTTTGGTGAGGCACCCGTGCCCGTTGTGCTCGGCGAGCACGTGACCACCGAAGCAGGCACTGGGTGTGTGCACACCGCGCCGGCCCACGGTCTGGAAGATTTTGATATGGGTCAGCGATACGGGCTGGAGGTTTACAACCCCGTAGGAGGCAACGGCGTTTACCACCCCGACACCCCGGTATTTGCCGGCCAGCATATTTTCAAGGCCAACGATGACATCGTTGCCGCGCTCGATGAACGCAAGGTGCTGTTGTGTCACGCACCGTTCCAGCACAGCTACCCGCACTGTTGGCGTCACAAGACGCCGATTATTTTTCGCGCCACACCGCAATGGTTCGTCAGCATGACCGGTAACGGCCTGCTCGCCGCCGCCAAAAACGCGGTGGAAGATGTTCAGTGGATACCCGACTGGGGCCGGGCGCGCATTGACAGCATGCTGGAGCAGCGGCCCGACTGGTGCATTTCCCGCCAGCGCACATGGGGCGTGCCGATCGCCTTGTTCGTGCATAACATTACTGGCGAGATTCACCCCGACACCCAAGTGCTGATGGAGCAGGTGGCGGTGCGGATGGAGAGCCAGGGTATCGATGCCTGGTTTGAGCTTGACCCGGCCGAGCTTCTGGGCGACGACGCAGCGCACTATGAAAAGGTCACCGACACGCTGGATGTCTGGTTCGATTCCGGGGTCACGCACGAGTGCGTATTGCGGCAGCGGGAAGGTCTCAGTTGGCCCGCTGATCTGTATTTGGAGGGTTCTGATCAGCACCGCGGCTGGTTCCAGTCCTCGCTGCTCACCGGCATCGGCACCCATAACACGGCGCCTTATCGCCAGGTACTGACCCACGGTTTTACGGTCGATGGCGATGGCCGCAAAATGTCGAAATCGCTCGGCAACATCATCCCGGCGGGGAAGGCCATGCAGGATCTGGGCGCGGATGTGTTGAGACTGTATGTATCGGCCGCTGATTACCGCAACGAAATTTCGGCCTCCGACGAAATCTTCAAGCGCACCGCCGACGCCTACCGTCGTATTCGCAACACGGCCCGCTTTTTGCTCTCCAATCTCGCCGGTTTTGACCCGGTCACCGACTGCCTCCCAGTCGAGCAGTTATTGCCGCTGGATCGCTGGATTCTGGGTCAAGCACAGGCACTGCAGGCCGAGGTACGGACGGCCTACGACGACTACCAGTTCCACCTCGTGTATCACCGGATACATAACTTCTGTAGCGGTGAATTGGGCGGCTTCTACCTCGATATCATCAAAGATCGTCAGTACACCACGGGCACCGATTCGTTACCGCGTCGCTCGGCGCAGACCAGTCTCTTCCATCTCGCCGAGGCGCTGTGTCGGTGGATCGCCCCGATTCTCAGCTTCACGGCAGAAGAGCTATGGGAAAACCTGCCCGGGCCCAGATCGGCCTCGGTCTTTCTCGCTGAGTGGTATGAGGCACTGCCAGATATGAGCGCAGACGACAATCTGGATGCGGCTTTTTGGTCGGAGATGGTGGTCGTGCGGCAACAGGTTAACAAAGCGCTCGAGCTCGCCCGAGAGCAGGGTATGCTCCGCGGCTCACTCGATGCTGACGTGGCGCTATATGCCGACTCGGAATTGGCGGGGCGATTGCGCAGTCTGGGAGAGGAGCTGCGCTTTGTACTGATTACCTCGGAGGCTACCGTGGCCAGCTTGGACGAGGCGCCCGCAGAGGCTTACGAGGCAGAGGGTATGGCGCTGCGCATTGTTGCAGTGCCCTCGACCAGCGAGAAGTGCGAGCGCTGCTGGCATCGTCGACCTGATGTGGGGGAACACGCCACTCACCCTACCTTGTGTCGGCGTTGCGTCACGAATATCGAGGGGCCTGGCGAGGTGCGACACTTTGCCTGATGGCGGCTGGCTGGCAGCGATTGGACGTCGTCCCTGGCTGGGTCTTGTGGTGGCGGTGATTGTCGTCGCCCTTGATCAATGGACCAAACACATCGCTACCAGCGAACTCGATTACCGCGCTCCCGTGATGGTGACCAGCTGGTTTGACTGGATGTTGACCTACAACACCGGCGCTGCCTTCAGTTTTTTGGCTGACGCCGGGGGGTGGCAGCGTTGGTTTTTGACCGGCATCGCGGCCGCCGTCAGTATTTTTATTGTCGTTTGGCTCTTTCGGCTAAACCCTGCCGATCGGGGTCTGGTCTTGCCCCTCGGGCTGATTCTGGGTGGCGGCATGGGCAACCTGATTGATCGTATGCTGCTGGGGCATGTGGTGGATTTTATTTCGTTGCACTACGAGCACCGTTACTGGCCGGCGTTTAATCTTGCAGACTCGGCAATTACCCTAGGCGCTGGCTGGTGGCTTATCGATGCGTTTTGGGGCCGGACTTCCCCCTCCAAAGAAGCCCCCGTATCCTGATGTCATGAATCTTGAGATAGAACCCAACACACGTGTGACCCTCAATTTCTCCCTCGCATTGGAGACCGGTGAGCAGGTCGATTCCAACTTTGGCGGCGACCCTGTCAGCTTTGTGATGGGTGACGGATCACTGTTGCCCGGCTTCGAACGACGGTTGTTAGGAATGCGCGCCGGTGATGAGGCCGAGTTTCGGATCCCGGCGGATGAGGGGTTTGGTGAACCGCAGGAGGATAATATTCAGTCCATTCCTCGCGCGGATTTTGACGCTGAAGCGCCATTGGAGCCTGGGATGGTGTTCACCTTTGCCGATGCGGCGGGAGGCGAAGTGCCGGGCATGATTGCCGAGGTGGGTGAAGACACGGTCACCGTGGATTTCAATCACCCTCTGTCAGGGCGTACTATTCATTTTAAGGTGCGGATTGCGCACGTGGAACCGGCGGAGCTCCACTGATGGACATCGTACTTGCCAACCCCAGAGGCTTCTGTGCCGGTGTGGACCGCGCGATCGACATTGTGAACCGCGCCCTCGAAGTCTTTGGCGGTCCGGTTTATGTGCGTCATGAAGTGGTGCACAACCGACATGTGGTCGACGACCTCCGCACCCGCGGTGCGGTCTTTGTAGACGAGCTGGCGGAGGTGCCTGATGACGCGATCGTGATTTTCAGTGCCCATGGGGTATCGCGGGCGGTGCAGGAAGAAGCTGAGGGCCGGGGCCTTCAGGTTTTTGATGCGACCTGCCCACTAGTGACCAAGGTCCACGTGGAAGTGGCCGCATTCAGTGCCGCCGGCAGGGAATGCGTGCTGATAGGCCATGCAGGTCATCCCGAAGTAGAGGGCACCATGGGTCGTTATGACACCTCTCAGGGTGGCGCGATTTATCTGGTCGAGGATGAAGAACAGGCGACCGCATTGGATGTCCGTGACTCCTCCTCACTGGCGTTTGTGACGCAAACGACTTTGTCAGTCGATGACACCGCGAAGGTGATCGACGCGTTGCGCGCCAAATTCCCCGAGATTCAGGGCCCCCGCAAGGATGACATCTGCTACGCGACGCAGAATCGCCAGGACGCTGTCAAATCCCTCGCCGATGAGGTCGATTTGGTACTGGTGGTGGGCTCGACTAACAGCTCAAACTCCAATCGGCTTCGCGAATTGGCGGAGCGGTGCGGTGCCAGCGCCTACCTCATCGACGACGCCAGCATGATTGATTCCCAATGGTTATCGGGCAAGCAGCGTATCGGGGTGACTGCGGGCGCCTCGGCGCCGGAGCTCCTGGTTCAGGAAGTCATTGCTACCCTTCGTGAGCATGGTGGTTTGGCCGTTCGGGATCTCGACGGCCGGGAAGAAAACATCACCTTCTCCCTCCCCAAAGGCCTGCGTATTCCTACCGTGGCGGTAGAAAACTGATCTCAGAGCTACCGTCTCTGCTGCCAACTTGATCTTGCTTTGATGTGTCCTGATGAACGTCGGGCACATGGCGAGCGCGACAATTCCGAGTACGAAACGTCTTTTCTTCTCAATGACTTTGCACCATCGGGCTAATGCCTGCAGGGTTGCTCCATGGGACACGGCTTGGGATGTGGTCAGAGTCGATTGGGAGGGGTCACACTGCTGGAATGCCTGCTCACACTGGCTATTGTCGCCATCCTGATGAGCATTGGCGTTCCCACATACCGCGATCAGCTGGCCGCAGCTCGCGCCCGAGCTGGCGCCCAGCAGTTGTATGCGGCAATGCAGTATGCGCGCAGCACGGCACAGGCATACGGGGCGGTGGTGACCCTGTGCCCGGTAATCGATCCGTCGAATCCTGCCCTCAAATGTGCTGGTCATTTCGGTCAGAGCCTTGCCGCGATCAAGCACAGCGGAGAGGACAGCCAGTTGTTGCGAGTCTGGCCGCCGGTGGCGGGGGTGACAGTTACTAACCGCACTGGCTCAAATTGGGTGACTGGTACGTTGCGCTGGAATCCGCAGGGCGTGGGCCGCCGAAATCTAACGTTGTCGGTCTGTGCGCTTGGTCATAATTGGTCCGTGATTACCAATCGCCTAGGCCGGCCTCGCCTGGCGCGGGATTGGGGTGTGTGCCCGCCTGGTGTTCCACGCTGATTTTTTGCTCCCAGCGTCTGCCGGGCGGGGTCAACACCACCACCCGACTGGTGAGAAATACGGTAACCTTCGTCCCCCGGTTTCGACCCACCATGCGTGAGAAAGGATCCCGTAATGAAACTCTGCATGGCGCAGATCAATACACTTGTTGGCGATATCGGCGGTAATACACAGCGCGTGCTTGAGGTGAGTGCAGCCCAGAAGGCAGCGGGCGCGCACATGGTGGTATTTCCTGAGCTGACGCTGACCGGCTACCCACCCGAGGATCTTTTGCTACGCGGCGATCTACTGGATCGCACCGAGGCAGCGCTGGTAAAGCTTTGCGCTGAGCTGCCAGCGGATTTAACCGTGGTGGTGGGATACCCAAGGGGGCAAGACGGTGCGCTCTTCAACAGTGCGGGCGTGATATCAGCAGGGAAACTGCTGGCCCACTACGACAAGCAGTGCCTGCCCAAC
>JAHEJH010000287.1 GCA_024638905.1 Luminiphilus sp. | reverse complement strand
CGAACGCCGGGTGTGAAGGCGGACGCGCCCTTCCACATCAACCAGCCTCCCAGACTGGCCTTGTTGCCTAGCCGGTAGTCTCGGTCGTTTTCACCGGTTCTCAGGGTAAAGCTGCCATCAACGCCCCAGTCCCACTGCGCCTCATATTTTCGAAAACTCACGAACAACGGGAAGTCCCAAGTACCTGAGCCCAGCTGCATGGTGTAAGGAAGTTGCTGGTTGCCCGGCGCCCTGGGCGTGTCGCCCTCTTCGTCGATCGACCCGGTTGGCATACTCACACCGGCACCGATTTTCCAAAGACTGTTGAGTGACTGACTCACCGTCGAATCGACCACCAAAGCAATATCACCAACCCCATCTGAACTGATATTGAAGGCGTCATAACCCGGAGTAATCGAGATGTGATCGGTGCTCTGCATGACAAAGGGCAACTGCGCGCGCAGCGTTGTCGCCTGCGTCAGGTCATAGGCAACCCGAATCGCGTGCACTTCCTGCGTGATTTCAGTGGGCACCACGGGGTAATTATTTTCAGTGCGCGTGTCGACGCCGGGGGTGAACAGCACCTCATCATAGGAAACGCTGTGGGTACCCAGGTAATACTCGTCGTATTCAGAGATCGCATAGGTATAAGACAGATGCCAGCGATTTTGCGTCTCGATACGATCCGCTTCACTGACAACGTTGGCGTCGAATAACTCCTCAATCGAGAGATCCAGCAGGTCAGTCGGCACCGTCTGCGCCCATGCTCCCGCATGAAAACTACCTGCAAAAAAAACGCCCATTAACGCAGCTGCACACCGCGTCCAACTCATCTTTGTCGCTCTCATATCACACCTCGCGTCTTCACCTTCAGCTAACTCCCTGCTTCTTTTCCAGACAAGCATCCAAGACTTCCCTCAAATCCTCCGTTCTGATCGGCTTGGTCAGGTAATCGACCATGCCTTCAGCCATATACCGCTCGCGATCTCCGCTCATGGCGTGTGCGGACAAACCGACAATGTCGCAGCCCGCGTGCAAGCCCTCGCCAGACTGAAGAGTGCGTATTTGACGTGTCGCCTCCAGCCCGTCCATCTCCGGCATCTGGATATCCATCAAAATAAGATCAAACTTGCGTGCTTTGAATGCCTCAACTGCTTCGAGTCCGTTCGCCACAACGGCGATCTCAATACCCCACTTCGCGAGCAGCTCTCGAATAATGAACTGATTGACCTCTGAGTCCTCTGCCACCAGCACCTGTAAATCGTAGGTAACGGGCAACGGATACTCTGTCGCACCCGCGGTGGGTGCAGAAGCTGAAGCGGCTGGATTCGTCAGGCGCTCTAATCTCGCTGACTCTTTTACCTGGGCTCCATGCTTGGGCACGTCTGCCGCCCACTCTTGAAGAGTGTTTTCACCGGGCACCTCTATGGGCAATTCCACCCAAAACAGGCTCCCATCCCCATGCCGGGACTCAAAGCCAATCCGCCCACCCATGAGGCGAACCAATTGATCTGTGATAGCAAGCCCTAAGCCGGTGCCACCATGGGCACGGGTGAGACTGACATCAGCCTGATAAAACTCGCCAAAAATCCGCGTTTGATCATCCGGATGAATACCCGGCCCGGTGTCCGCGACGGTAAACCGGAAATGCTCGCCCTTATTCGAGTCGGCAACACCCGCCGTGACAGTAATGCTGCCCTCATCGGTAAATTTCACCGCGTTGCCAATCAGATTGAGCAGGATTTGCCGGATTCGACCCGGATCCCCGACAACGACAGCAGGCACTGCGGAATCAACAGTGAAACTCAGCACAAGCCCTTTTTGCGATGCGGGCTCCGAGAACAGCGCTTCGATCGAGCTCAGGCTGTCGCGAAGACTAAAAGCGGAGCGCCCCAGCTTCAGACGTCCAGCCTCGATTTTGGTGAAATCCAGAATGTCGTCAATGATGAGCAGCAGCGCATCAGCCGAGCGCTCGATCGTCTCAAAATACGCCCGCTGCTGCTCGGTCAGGACACCCTGTTTTAGTAACGCAATCATCCCCATCACACCGTTCATCGGGGTGCGAATCTCGTGGGACATATTGGCGAGGAAGCTTGATTTAGAGCGCGCCGCAGACTCTGCCTGATCCCGAGCCTCTTCAAGGTCCACAATCATTTTACGGAGCCGCTGCTCGCGGTCACCGATGCGCACCAGCATCTCGTTAAAGGCGTCGACAACTGAACCCAGCTCATTCTTCACCCCGTAAGCAAACCGCTGACCGTAATCCTCGCGATCAGTTACTTCAGACATCATGTCGGCCAGATCGGAGAGGGGCTCGGTGATCCGTGCGTTAAACACCCGCGACAGCACATACGCTGCGACCATTCCAAGCAACCAGAGCACAAACGCAATTCCCGAGATCCACACCAGCTGCTGGTAGACGGGCCACAGATCGACACGAATCTCCAGCGAGGCAATTTGCTCTTCATCGAGCAAAACAGGCACGCTAAGTGACTCGGAATACAACCCCTGGACGCCGGACTGATCCTCGAGCAGCGAGCGTCGATAGGTCACGAAGACCTCACCTTCCGCCAAGGTAATTCGCGCCTCAATGACATCGTCCACCGTACGCAGACCATTCAACAGCTCAGCGGCCGTTCCGGGGTCTTGGAACACAATGGATGCGGTGAGATTAGAGGCCAGAACGCTACCCAGCGCGGTGTTCCGCTCCAGCACCTGAGTGCGGGATGTTTCGAGCGAAACGCCGACCAGCACCAGCAAGAATAGCCCGCCGACCAGGCCGGTGGTCAAGGCGCCGACCCCCGCCAGATGGCGGTGGATGGAAGTGGTGCGATCCGGCTTAATCACTATGCGTCTCCCCCACCACTTCGGAAAGCTGCAATAGCTTGCTACTCGCTTT
>JAHEJH010000279.1 GCA_024638905.1 Luminiphilus sp. | reverse complement strand
AACCGCTATCCTCATCGTCCTGGGGACCGACAAAGGTAACGTACAGGAGCCCTTCGCTGCGGTCGCGGTCATCGATCACGAAGTCCGCGTCCTCGGTACCTTTCACCACAGACGCCCAGGCGCGATCAAAGCGCAGCGTCAGGCGAATGCGGGTCTCTTCTTCTGTATCTTCCAGCGTGATGCGCCCTGAATCGCTCATGGCGCGATCCGCCATCATGGATATGGGGGCGGTCTCAGCGCTGTTGGCAAGATACTGGGACACGTCCTGAAGCATCTTGCGCTCCAGATCGCGATCATCGGACTCGGGCGGCCAGCTGACGTCCTCGACGCTGCGATTCTGCTGCAACACATGGAGCTCAGCGGTATTGCGCTGTACGCCGGTATCGACCCGAAAACGAAATCGCACGGCGAGCTCCTGATCTTCTAACTTGAACCACTGGGTATCGATCAATCCGGCCTCGGCATCGACAGCGGCCACACCAATACCGCTGGTGGTCAAAAAGGTTCTGACCTGCGGCCAGAGCTGCCCTGGTGCTACGTTAACCAGCGCCCATCTCTCGCCGGAAAGGCTCTGGATGCGCACCGAATCAGCTTGGTTATTGGCCGTGAGCGGAGTGGGTCGCGGCGTTTCAAATTGCGTCGCCAACTGGGCGCTCTCGGCTACCGGCGGCACCGGATAGTCCGGCTGTATCGCTTCGGTGGAGAGGTGGGGCGGCACGTCGATCGGAGCCAGCTCGGGCGCCGTTTGATAGCGGCCGGCGTTATCAGGGAAGAGCCCATCCTCGCCAAAAAACCAGCTGCATCCTGAGAGGCAGCCAAGCAATATCATGCTAACAACTGGTCGAATCACGCGAAGTAGGTCTCCAATGCCCGCTCCAGATCGCCACGACACGGCTCCGACAGCGACGTGAGGGGCAATCTGATTCCATCTCCCATCATACCGCGTTGCGCCATCGCCCACTTCACCGGTATGGGGTTGGCCTCAATAAACAGCAGGTCGTTCAATTCGCTCAGCCTTACATCGACCTCGGCAGCAGCATCCCACTCACCGGCCAATGCTAGATTGCACATGGTGGCCATATCCCGGGCCGCGATATTGGCGGTGACGGAGACATTGCCCTGCCCGCCCCGGCGCATCAGCTCGAGTGCGGTCGCATCGTCACCGGAGAACACTGCAAAACCATCCGGCACAGCTTCAATCAAGGCCGCCCCACGCCCCACATCACCGGTTGCATCTTTAATCGCCACGATATTGTCGATTTGGCTGAGCCTGACCACCGTGTCATTCATCAAATCGCAACCAGTCCGACCGGGGACGTTATAGAGAATGATGGGTAGGTTGACCGACCGCGCCACCGCTTGAAAATGCTCAAAAAGCCCCTGTTGAGTCGGCTTGTTGTAATACGGCGTCACAGACAGTGAATAGTCCGCGCCTGCCTCGGCCGCCGAAACAGTGAGTTCGATCGCTTCGTGGGTCGAGTTACCCCCGGTGCCAGCCACCACCGGGATACGTCCTCCGGCTTGCTCGACCGCAAACCGAATCACCTCACAGTGCTCAGGCACCGTGAGTGTCGGGCTCTCGCCCGTCGTGCCCACCACGCCCAAACCCGCGGTGCCCGATTCGATATGGTATTCGATCAGGCGCGCGAAGGCGGACCAATCGATAGCACCATCAGGGTGCATGGGCGTTACCAACGCAACAATGCTTCCGGTTATCATCGATTTACTCCGGCCGGGCGGCTAAGGGAAAGAACTGCAAAACATGGTGTCGCAATTATCCACTTCAGAGGCGGTTTCACAACCGCAGAAAACGCGGTATTCAACCAACTGCTTGAGACGCTTACTGGCCCTCTTCATTTTGTCTGCTCTGTCTCTCTGCACCAGCTGGTCAGTCGCCCAAAGCCCCAATTTTGACGTCCTGATCGAACCCCTGACGGCCGTAGACCGCCAGTTCATGGCTGACCAGCGCATGCGCGTGGAACAGCTCGCCAACCGCTTGGGCCGAGGTCTGACCGGCGTGGCCGATCGCGATCTGGATACGCTGCAACGGATACTCAGCGAGAGAATGGTGCCGGCGGAGGACACACTGACCCTTCAGGCCATGGGCGTGGTGTTTGGCGATTTACTCGGTGAACGCCTCGATATGGACTGGGTGGTATACCGCGATAGCAAAGGTCGCTCCAGAGCGCTCAGGTACCGGAAAATAGAAGTCTATCTCTTCCCTGTCACCATGATTTCCCGTCGTCAGGAAGGGGGCAGTGAGCGTCGACTCAAACCCCTGTTCGACGATACGGTCCGCGACACACGGCCACTGCTACCCGGCGGCAAGTGGTTTCAGTAATCCGAGCCGAGCTCGTGGGAGCACAATGCGAGCCAGTAATAAAACGTGCCGTCAGTCGGCGCCAACGTAACGGAAGATACCCCGCTCTCCGAGCGTCCGATGCTGAGCACCCTGCCGACTGAGATCGCCACTCTCATACGCCGCGTCACCCGCGTAAAGAAACACCATCTGATCGCCGTCTCTCACCACGCGGGGGAAAAAGCGCGGCGGGAAGCGCTCACCCAGCTGGGAAAGCAGTACTGAGGGATCATCCTCAACTTGAAGATCATGCAGTGACACCAGCGTCGGTGGCGTGATGGAGAGCTGACCCTCGTGGTGAGCACGGATCGCGTCCCCGGGACGCCACCACTCGTGGGCGACGATCTCACTGCCATCGACCGTAACTGGCTCATCTGATCCCACCTCTGCGATGAAAAACCAGGTGGCAAAACGCCGTTTCACCACCACAGGGGTAAGCCAGTGAGAGAAGGTCAATAACGCCCCAGCGGGCAGCGTGAGCCCCGCCTCTTCCTGCAACTCCCGGGCAGCCCCACTCCGCGCCTGT
>JAHEJH010000263.1 GCA_024638905.1 Luminiphilus sp. | reverse complement strand
CGATCTCACCCACCACATTCTTGGCGGGCACGCGAACGTTGTTGAACTCAACCTCGTTGAGGCTGTGATGGTTGTCTATCGAGATAATCGGGTTGACCTTGATCCCCTCGCTCTTCATATCGATCAGGATGAAGGTGATGCCTTCCTGCTTTTTGCCCGAGTTATCGGTGCGCACCAGACAGAAGATCCAGTCTGCGTACTGGGCGTAAGTCGTCCAGATCTTGGCGCCGTTAATAATGAAATCGTCACCATCGCGCTCGGCTTTGGTCTTGAGGCTCGCAAGATCCGAACCTGAACCCGGCTCGGAGTAACCCTGGCACCACCAGTCTTCGCTCTTCAAAATGCGGGGCAAGAAGTATTCTTTCTGCTCGTCGGTGCCATAGGCCATGATGACGTTGGCCACCATGACGAGACCAAAGGGCACGACATTGGGAATACCCGCCAGCGAGCGCTCGGTTTCATAGATGTACTTCTGCGTGGCGGTCCAGCCGGTCCCGCCGTACTCGGCTGGCCAATTGGGCGCTACCCAGCCCTTCTCGTAAAGTTGGCGCTGCCAATCTTCAATGGCGTTTTTGTAATCAGGAGAACGCAGACGAGTCTGCATCTCCGCAGTGAACGCCTTTTCGAAAAATCCGCGAACCTCGTCGCGAAAAGCCAGATCTTCAGGTGAGTATGCTGTGTCCATGTTTTACCTCGCGGCGAAAAGTGCCCCAACGGTGTGGCACCGTGGAGCTATTTTTGAATTTCGAGTATGTTTTCTGAATAAGGAGAATGTAGGCAATTAAGGGGGGCATTGCAACCCCGTCGAAGGGTCCAAATCGCGACTATTTAGCCTCAGAATGTCAGCCTCAGAATGTCAGCCTCAGAATGGGTCAGTCGATAAGTGGGTAAGCCCACTAATGCGTCAGTACATCACTGAGAACAGTTTGCGCTGATACTCCGCCGCCAGCGGGTCGCCTTTACCGATGGTCGCCAGCGTGTCCAGAAAGACCCTGCGGGCCTCTCCGTCATTGAAATCCCGGTCAGCGCGCAGCACGATGAGTAAATGCTCCAGGGCATCGCGGTATTGGACCGCCTGACTGAGCTGGATAGCCAGTTGAATGCGGGTCGCATGATCGTCGGGTTTAGCCGCCATGGCCGCCTCTAGCGCTTCCACTTCGGGAGAACGCGCGGCCTCTCGACCCAGTTGAATCTGGGCCAGCAATTGTTCATAGCGAGCGTCCTGATCGGCCAATCGAATGTCCTGCAACAAGGTTTCCGCATCATCCAGCCGGTTCGCGGTCACCAGCGCCGCCGCATACGCGAGCGTCAGGTCGAGTTTCTTGCCGGATTCCTCCCACGCACCACGGTAAAGCGCCAGCGCAGCGGGGATATCGCCCTCCGCCATCAGCTGTTCCGCCTCTGCCAGCGCGTCGGCTTGTGGAGAGGGTAGGTGCTTATCGAGCATCTCGCGCACGGCGGACTCGGGCTGTGCGCCGGAAAAACCGTCTATGGGTTGACCGTCCTTGATCACCATCACCGTCGGCAATGAACGCACGCCCAGCTGCTGCGCCAGCATTTGCTGCTCATCCGCGTTGACCTTGGCCAGCAGAAAAGCACCCTGATACTCGCCGGCCAGCTTCTCCAGTATCGGCATCAGCTGTTTACAGGGGCCGCACCAGTCAGCCCAAAAATCGACCACCACCGGGCGCGTCATGGATTCTTCAATCAGTAACTGCTGAGCATTACTCTCGTCGATCTCGACAATATGCGCAGACGCATTCATGAGTTAGATTCCTGATCAGCCAGCACATCCTGCATGTCATAACGACCTACAGATTGACCGACCAGCCAACAGGCCGCCTGCACTGCACCCTTTGCAAAAGCCATTCTCGAGCTGGCGCGATGGGTGATCTCCAGCCGCTCGCCCTCACTCGCGAAAATGATGGTGTGGTCACCGACGATGTCGCCGGCTCGGATCGTGTTGAACCCAATGGTGTCGCGATCCCGCGCACCGGTCCGGCCTTCGCGGCCGAAAACCGCGACTTGGGAAAGATCGCGGCCCAATGCCTTGGCCACGACCTCTCCCAGACTCAGCGCCGTACCCGACGGCGCATCGATCTTGTGACGATGATGCGCTTCGACAATCTCGATATCGGCGCTGTTGCCCAGCGCCTTGGCCGCCGCCTCGGCCAGTTTGAAAGTGAGGTTCACGCCGGGCGCAAAATTAGACGCCTGACAGAAAGGCATACCAGCAGTCGCAGTCGCGAGCGCCTGCGCTTGCTCGTCGGAGAAGCCGGTCGTACCGACCACCATGGGTAGGCCATGCGCCGCACAGATCGCCGCCTGCGCTAGCGTCGATTCCGGCACGGTAAAGTCGATCAACACATCGATCTGGTCCGCGACTGCCGCCAAATCCGAGCTAATAACGACACCAGAAGCGTCACCGCCCAGCAATTCACCCATATCGGCGCCCAACAGGGTCGACTCCGGTCGCTCGATCGCCGCAGCCAGCAAAGCGGGCGCGTCGCTGCCCGCGATCGCCTCCGCCAACATGCGACCCATGCGGCCCGCTGCACCCGTGATGCCAATGCGCACTGTCATCCGGTCATCCCGTCAAAAAAGTTTTTGACCCCTTCAAACCAGCTACTCTGGCGCGGGGACTGCTGCTCGCCGCCCTCTTCCAGAGCACTGCGAAACTCTTCAAGCAGATTACGCTGTTCCTTGGTGAGATTCACCGGCGTCTCCACCACAGCGCGACACAAGAGATCCCCAACGGGGCCCCCTCGCACCGGCTTAACGCCCTTGCCCCTCAGTCGGAACATCTTGCCGGTCTGGGTCTCTGAGGGAATCTTCAGCTTGACGCGCCCGTCCAGCGTGGGCACCTCTAGCTCACCACCCAGCGCGGCATCGGCAAAACTGATG
>JAHEJH010000258.1 GCA_024638905.1 Luminiphilus sp. | reverse complement strand
CCATACCGCTTCAATCCCCTGCTTGTTTAGCGCCGAGCAGGTCATTACCTGGGGCTCCCAGAAACCTTCGTGGCGCAGTAGCGACATAGCGCCGCGATAATGCTGCTGGGTGGTCCTCGCCAGCGCCTCGCTGGCGCCATCCGCCTTATTCACGACAATGGCATCGGCCAACTCAAGAATGCCTTTCTTGATGCCCTGGAGCTCATCGCCACCACCGGGCAGCATGAGCAGCAAGAAGAAATCGACCATCCCCGCGACCTGATGCTCCGACTGACCGACACCGACGGTCTCAACCAAAATGACGTCGTAACCCGCCGCCTCGCAAAGCAACAATGACTCACGAGTTTTTAATGCAACCCCGCCCAGCGCTCCGCCGGCGGGGGACGGTCTGATATACGCAGCCTCTTCCCGCGAGAGCATCTCCATACGGGTTTTATCACCCAGAATCGAGCCTCCGGCGACGGGTGAACTGGGATCGACCGCTAGCACTGCCAAGCGGTGACCTTGATTAATCACGTGCTGACCAAACGTCTCAATAAAGGTGGATTTGCCGACACCGGGCACACCGGTGACGCCAACACGGATGCTGTTCCCGGAATGGGGCAAGAGGTCCTGCAACAGCGCCTGCGCGGCGTCTCTGTCAGCATCACGCTGACTTTCTACCAAGGTAATGGCTTTCGCCAGCGCGCGGCGGTCACCCGCGAGAATTGCCTCAGCTGTTGGCGTTGATGGCATTGAGGACCTTGCGTGCGGCCTCTGGGATAGGGGTACCCGGCCCAAAAATTAGCGCCACGCCGCTCTCCTCAAGGAACGCATAATCCTGTTGCGGAATGACGCCGCCCGCGATCACGATCACGTCGTCGGCGCCTTGCTCACGCAACGCCTTAATGAGCTGAGGTACCAGCGTTTTATGACCCGCAGCAAGACTCGAGGCGCCGACAACATGCACATCATTCTCGATAGCCTGCTTGGCCACTTCTTCGGGCGTGGAGAACATCGGCGATAAATCAACGTCGAAACCCACGTCTGCGAACGCTGTAGCAACCACTTTGGCGCCGCGATCGTGGCCGTCCTGCCCCATCTTCGCGACCAGCATGCGAGGTCTGCGACCGTGCTGCTCCACAAAGGACTCAATATCCATGGAGATGCCCTCCCAGTTGGCATCTTCTGCATACGCCGCACCATACACCCCCGATACGGTCTGTGCATTGGCCACAAAGCGTCCGTAGATCTTCTCAAGGGCATCGGAAATTTCACCGACCGTTGCCCGGCACCGAGTGGCCTCGACGGCCAGCCCGAGCAAATTGCCCTCGCCCGACTCCGCAGCCTGCGTTAGCGCGTTCAATGCAGATTCGACAGCAGCGTTGTCCCGGACCTCACGGATACTGGCCAACCGGGCCAGCTGTGAATCTCGGACCTGCTCATTGTCGATCTCAAGAATATCCACCGAATCCTGCTCGTCGCTCTGAAACTTGTTCACGCCAACGATCACGTCCTCACCGCGGTCGATGCGGGCCTGCTTTTTTGCAGCCGCTTCTTCGATCCGCATTTTGGGGATACCGCTCTCGATAGCCTTGGCCATACCGCCCAGTTCGTCGATCTCGGCAATCAACTCGCGAGCCTTGGCGGCCATATCATTGGTCAGCGTCTCCATCATGTAGGAGCCGCCCCAGGGATCCACCACCTGTCCGATGCCGGTTTCTTCTTGCAGGATCAACTGTGTGTTCCTTGCGATCCTGGCGGCAAAATCAGACGGTAGCGCTATCGCCTCGTCGAGAGCATTGGTATGCAATGACTGGGTACCACCGAACACGGCCGCCATGGCCTCGATGGTCGTGCGCACAATGTTGTTGTAGGGGTCCTGCTCGGTCAGCGACCAACCGGAGGTTTGGCAGTGGGTGCGCAACATGCCACTTTTCGGGTTAGTCGGCGCAAAGGCGTCGACGATCTCTGCCCACAACAATCTCGCCGCGCGCATCTTGGCGATTTCCATATAAAAATTCATGCCGATGCCCCAGAAAAAGCTCAGGCGCGGCGCAAAATCGTCAATCTTGAGCCCTGCAGCAATCGCGGTCTGGATGTATTCCTTACCATCAGCGAGCGTATAGGCGAGCTCCAGAGCCGCGTTAGCACCTGCCTCCTGCATGTGGTAGCCCGAGATCGAGATGGTATTGAACTTGGGTAAATGAGCCGAGCAGTAGGCAATAATGTCGCCGATGATGCGCATACTGGGCGTCGGCGGGTAAATGTAGGTGTTGCGGACCATGAACTCTTTAAGGATGTCATTCTGGATCGTGCCAGAGAGCGCTGACTGATCGACCCCCTGCTCTTCAGCGGCAACGATATAACCCGCCAGCACGGGCAAAACGGCGCCGTTCATCGTCATCGACACCGAGACCTGATCAAGCGGTATGCCGTCAAAGAGGACCTTCATGTCCTCGACAGAATCCACGGCCACGCCTGCCTTGCCGACGTCTCCAGAAACCCGCGGATGATCCGAGTCGTAACCCCGGTGTGTAGCAAGATCAAACGCAACCGAGATGCCCTGGCCACCAGCCGCCAGTGACTTCCGATAAAACGCATTCGACGCTTCCGCCGTTGAGAAGCCCGCGTATTGGCGGATCGTCCAGCGTCGTCCCGCATACATGGTTGCCTGCGGCCCCCTAATATAGGGCGCGATACCCGGCATGGTATTGGTGTAAGGCAGTGACTCGAGGTCTTCTGCGGTATAGAGGGTCTTGAGCGGGATACCCTCCGGGGTATGCCAAGTGAAGTCGCCTGGTTTTAGACCTTTGCTTTGCTTTTCTACCAGCGCGCCCCAGGCGGATAAATCAGCCTGATCCGGATCATAAATACTCATGAGTGCGCCTCCGCCGGCTGCGACAGCTCAATCAGCACACCATCGCAAC
>JAHEJH010000244.1 GCA_024638905.1 Luminiphilus sp. | reverse complement strand
TCAGAGAGGCTCTTGGACCGATGCAATGGACCGCCATCTCTTTGGCGGTGATCGCGGTTGCGCTGCAGCTGTGGGCTTACGGTAGCCTCCCTTGGGTCAGCTTGGCTGTTGCGGGCAGTTTTTCGGTCTACGCCGCGATTCGAAAAAAAATTGTCGCCGACACCATGCAGGGCTTGTTCATCGAGACCCTTTGCATGGCGCCTTTCGCCCTGGCTTGGTTCTGGCTGACAGGGGGCGCGGGCATGGGAAATCATGGCTTCAAGGTAGATATGTTTTTGTTGCTCGCGGGGGTCTATACCGCCGCGCCGTTACTGAGCTATATCGCGGCGTCCCGACTGCTGCCACTGAACGTGGTGGGCTTGACCTCTTATTTGGGGCCCAGTCTCCAGCTGCTCGTAGCGCAGACTGCACTGGGTGAGTCGATCGACACCGTGACCGCGACCTCTTTTGCTCTGGTGTGGATGGGGGTGCTGTTAGTCTCGGGCCAAGGGCTGGCGCGCTTTCGAAATCGCCGATGAGCGGAGGGATCCGATTGCGGCCTGAATGGCGCTCCCTGCTGGGAAGCGAGTTTGAGCAGCCTTACATGTCGCAGTTGTCTGCATTTTTGCGCGCCGAAAAAGCCGCTGGCAAGACCATTTATCCCCCTGGTGGGCAGTTTTTTGCGGCGCTCGATGCGATCCCGCCAGAGGCTGTCAAAGTGGTGGTGCTGGGACAGGATCCCTACCACGGCCCGGGTCAGGCTCACGGCCTCAGTTTTTCAGTTCAAGGTCGTCAGCGCATCCCGCCCTCATTACAGAATATCTTTCGTGAGCTCTACGATGACATGGGGATTCCCGTGCCGCCGCACGGTGACCTCTCCCAGTGGGCCGAGCGCGGTGTGCTGCTGCTCAACAGTGTGTTGTCAGTTGAGCACGGCGTCGCCGGATCGCATCAGGGTCAGGGTTGGGAGCGCTTTACTGACGCAGTGATAGCGGCGGTCAATGGGGGAGAGTCCCCCGTCGTCTTTCTGCTGTGGGGAGCTCATGCTCAGAAAAAGGGTGCCGCCGTTGATTGCGCCAGGCATTGTGTCCTCACCGCGCCCCATCCCTCTCCGCTGTCAGCACACCGGGGGTTTTTGGGTTGTCGCCACTTTAGTCAGGCCAATGCTTTTCTGGAAGCGAATCAGCGTCAGCCCGTCGATTGGTCATTGTCATCGTGACATCGGGTGATCTGGGCAAGTTCGTTCTGACCCCCTTTGAGCGTGACGGGCTTTGCGGCCGCTTCCGGGACCAATTCGATTAGCAGTTCGTGTGTCTGGTCTCGGATGCAGTGATTCACGATGCTGCCGACGCTTTTGCCCTCGGCATTGACCAATATGTCGCCGGCGACAACGGGGACATTAGTTTCGGCTCGGTGCAGGCGACGCTTGGGTGTGCCGCGGTAGTGAAGCCGGGCCACAATCTCCTGTCCCGTGTAGCAGCCCTTTGTGAAGCTGACTGTGCCATTGCAGTCGTAATCGAGGTATTGGGGCAGGTAGCTGCCAATTGTTTGGTTCTCGATACGCGCGCGTTGGTTTTTGATCTCCAGCCACAGGGGGTCTGATTGATCCCCGTCTTGACTCTCATGCGGTGCGGTCCAGCATTCGGTGTGCTTCGTACCCATGGGCACAGTAACTGCCACGAGGGACGCTTCTGCGAAGTGCAGTCCTGCATGATTCTCGTCTGCTGAGTCGGCACGGCAGCCGATACGCCAGTCGGTCGGTGTGAGCGAGCACCGCGAAAAACCGAGGTAGGGCTTCAGATGCTCGGCCAGCGCCGCCATGACTGTCGCTCTGCCTCTCAGCAGGACTTCCTGCTCATCGGTGATCACAGCCAACACGTCTGCGAGCACGCGACCCTTTGGATTGCAAAAGGCGGCGTAGCAGAAGCTGCCGATACTGCAGTCACTGAAATCCGCGGTCGTTTGCCCGTGCAGGAATTCCCTGCCGCCACTGCCAGACAACCGCATGACAATATCGGCGTGTTCGGGAGGGCTCTGTGACTGCTGAGTGTTCAATGCGGGTGCGCCGAGTAATAAACAGTTTGTGGGGCTCTATACTACAACGTTGACGATGCGAGCTGGTGGCAGTCTATGGATCAAAGAGAAGAATGGAACCGCGCCAAGTGGGCCAGCCGAAGAGGGCTGCTCGAACTGGATCTGTTGTTGGCACCTTTCGTGACGGAGGCTTTTCTCGAACTGAACGCGTTATTGAGACAGGACTACCGGGAGCTCCTGTATCAGGACGATCAGGACCTGATCGAGTGGATTATGGGGCGGAGCGCGATCACGGAAGATCGTTTTGTCCCGGTGATCGAAGAAATCAGACGTTTCCACGGAATCGGTGCTTGATGCCGGTCACTGATGATAGTGGGGCAGTCGATCAGTTGGGCCGTTCAGGGCTGTGTCGGCGTCGAAGTGTGTCGGTATCAGTATCGAATCGCGGGCGACCGATGCGGTATTGGGAAAATCCGAGTTGTGATGCAGGCCGCGACTTTCGCGGCGTGCCATGGCGCACTGGACCATTAGCGACGACACGCGCGCGAGGTTGCGCATCTCCAAGAGCGGACGAGTGATCTGAAAACGTCCGTAATAACCCGACACCTCTTTTTCCAACAATGCAATCCTGTCTGCGGCTTGCTGCAGCCGGCGCGATGTTCGCACAATGCCTACGTAATCCCACATGAGACGTCTCAGCTCCTGCCAGTTATGCTGAATCACGACCTCTTCATCAGAGTCCCTGACACGACTGTCGTCCCAGGTCTCCGGCAGCGCGAGTTCTACGGTGATGGAGTCTGCAATGTGCTGCGCCGCGGATTGTGCGTAGACGAAACACTCGAGCAAAGAGTTGCTGGCCATACGGTTCGCCCCGTGCAACCCGGTGCACGCTGACTCGCCGACGACATAGAGCCCCGGCACATCGCTGGC
>JAHEJH010000165.1 GCA_024638905.1 Luminiphilus sp. | reverse complement strand
CAAAAAACGCGATGAAGTTGCCGTCGCCCAACTCAAAAAACAAATGCATGTACCGGCTTTTTTTGTCGGTCCCCGGCAACGCATCGAAGACCATCGCCGCCGCGAGCGGGAGTCCGAGGACGTCCTCATAAAACCACCGCGTCTGCTCGGCATCCCTGCAACGATAGGCTGCGTGATGCACATTGCCTAAACGTCTCAGTGTGCCAGCTGGCGTGCTGTCGCTATCGCCCATGGATTTGCTCCTGTTACTCGGCCTGACGTTGGATCGGCCTACCCACTGTTCATGCGTTTATAGGGTGAGAATGAAGCAGATCCATGCTCCGGGCAACGCCGAATCGATCGGTCACAGGTGCGCTGGAAATCGGCACGCCAAAGCGGGAGCGCAGCCCAGATACGAGCCGGAGCAGAGATTCTTGTCGCTTTGCCATCCAGCATGAGCTTGCTAGGCTTCACGTTTCGTTGAGGCTCTGCCGCTGTCCCCACTGACTACATGGGGGAGCACAGTGCCGCTTGCCCAAGAGGTGATATGAACAAACTGGAACAACTGCGCACCATGACCACGGTCGTGGCTGACACAGGTGATCTCGAAGCCATCACTCGGCTGAAGCCTACCGACGCCACCACCAACCCCTCGCTGCTCTTGAAAGCCGCTGCGCTCCCAGAGTTTGCTGAAGAGGTCGCTGCGCTGACGTCGTCTCGAGATGCTGTGGCAGACAAGGTCGACCGCTTTGCGGTGAGCGTCGGCGCTCGGATCAATCAGGTGATCCCGGGCGTGATCAGTACCGAAGTCGACGCTCGCCTCTCTTTCGATACTGAGGCGACCATCGCCAAAGCCGAGAAACTCATCGGGCTTTACAGCGATGCGGGCATCGGCAGCGATCGCGTGCTGATTAAGGTGGCGGCGACCTGGGAGGGCGTTCGTGCTGCCGAGGTACTCGAGCAGCGGGGAATCCACTGCAACGCCACACTCATTTTTAGTTTCGAGCAAGCCTGTGCCTGTGCCGATGCCGGCGTATTCCTGATCTCGCCCTTCGTCGGTCGCATAACTGATTGGTACACCGCCAACACTGATCTCGTGATTCAAGACCCGGCCGATGACCCTGGCGTACAGTCGGTCACACGGATCTACGACCACTTCAAGGCGCATGGTTACGACACGGTCGTCATGGGAGCGAGCTTCCGAAATACCGGGCAAGTTGAAGCGCTCGCCGGCTGCGATCGCCTGACGATCAGCCCCGATTTGTTGCAGCAGCTGGAAGGCGATGACAGCGACCTGCCGCAGCGCTTATCTGATAGTGGAAAGCGCTCGGCACCGCCCGCAGCACTCCGTCACAGCGACTTTTTGTTGGCCAACAATCAGGATCCCATGGCCTCGGAAAAACTGAGCGACGGAATCCGGCGCTTTGTCGCCGATCAGGAAAAACTGGAAGCACTTATGGGTGCGTAACGCCTCAATCCGCCTGCGCCACAGGCCTGCTTTGAACCGGCAGACCCCAGCTCCGGGAGTGCCTCGAGAATAATCAACCGAGAATCGCGGGCAATTCCTTGGTCAGCGCCATGCGCTCTTTAACCGCCTGACCGGTCAGCGCAAAGCCCAAGAGTTCACCAGCGTCAGACCGGAACAGCGCCTTGATGTCGGGCGCATCGCCCTCAAAGTGCCAATCGCCTTCGGCGTCTTTGGCGGGTGGTGAGACCACCACCGGGCAGGCCGGTGTTTTGATCGCTACCGGCATAGCGGGGTAACTGACACCGGTCGCCTCACCCGCCAGCGTTGCGGCCAATGCCCGCGCCGCCGCCATCAGTGGTGCCACGTAAACCAGCACGTGGCCAGCCACTTCAGCGCAATCGCCCATGGCGTAGACGTTGGGTGCATTGGTGCGCAGTTCCCTGTCAGTGACGATACCGCGATTCACCTCAATGCCCGCATCACTGGCCAAACTCGTACGCGGCCTGACACCAACCGCGCACAAGACCGCATCGGCCTCAATCATGTCACCGTTATTCAACGTGACCGCATAACCCTCACCAGCGCGGTTCACCTCGGTGGCGAGCGGACCGAAATGGAAAGTGGCGCCCTTCTCTTCCAAAGCTGCCTGCACCGCCCGTCCGGATTGCTCAGGTAACAAGGTCGGCAAACACCAACCCATGGGGTCGACAGCTTCGACTGTGAAGCCGCCATTCAACAGATCGTTGGTGAACTCACAGCCGATCAGCCCAGCGCCGATGATGGCCACCTTCTTTGCGCCCTTGGCGGCCAGCAAATCCTGAAAACGTCGGTAATCATCAAGGTCATTCACGCCGAGCACGTCATCAGCCGCATCACCACCAATGGGGGGCCGAATCAATTCGGCACCCAATGCCAGCACTAACTCGCTATAAGGCAATGTCGCACCACCCTCAAGGTGCACAGTTTGTGTCTGGGTATCGATACTCGCGACCCGGGTTCGAGTGCGGACCGTGACGTTGAGTTGCTCTGCCAATTCCTCGGCACTCTGCGCCGCCAGCTTGTCGGCGTTGAGGTCCTTCGTATAGCCCGTTGAGATCATTGGCTTCGAGTAGCCCTCGCCGCCATCAGACGTCAGCACCGTTATCTCGACGACCTCATCCTTGCGCCGCAACTCGCGCACTAGGCCGTAGCCGGCCAGCCCTGAACCAATGACAACAACCGAGCGCGGGCTGGCGTCGGCAGAGCCCTCAGAGTTCGCCTGCTCTGCAGGTGTGTCACTCTCGTCGGAGCCAGGAATCAATTCGAAGTCGTCTTTGCCCACACCACAGTCCGGACAGGTCCAGTCATCGGGGACGTCCTCCCACTTGGTACCGGGCGCAATGCCGTCCTCGGGCCAACCCTCTTTCTCGTCGTAAATCAGTCCGCAGACGATGCATTCCCAACGGGCCATGGATGATCTTCCTCTTTATTCACTGCGCATTTGTGATGACGGCCCGCAGAGTGCCAGCATGGGACACTACTGTCACGCACAGATGCCCTACGCGGGGGTTCTTTTTCCCGGACGGTAGCGTGCGTCCGCCGGGGGCGATCTATACTGCGGCTGCGAGTTGCGTCGCCTGGTTGATCGCCGTCTTCGCATCCAGCTCGACGGCCTCGTAAGCACCACCAACCAGATCCACCGACAGACCTTCTGCCTCCAGCGCGTCGTACAGACTGCGCTCCGGCTCTTGACCGGCACAGATGATCACCGTGTCGACGTCGAAGGTCTTTGGCTGGCCACCGATCAACACATGAAGGCCCGCATCATCAACACGCACGTACTCCACCGCGTTGACCATGTTCACGCCACGACGATTTAGCAAGAGCCGCTTGGTCCAGCCGGTGGTCTTGCCAAGACCACGGCCCACGGGCGTGTCTTTACGCTGCATCAACCAGACCTCGCGGTCGGCCTTGTTCACCACAGGCTCCACGCCGGTGACGCCACCGCGGGGATGGTTCTCAAAGTCCACGCCCCACTCCTTGGCGAACAAATCGATGTCGAGCGCCGAGCTGGTGCCTTCGTGGGTAATGAGTTCAGTCACATCAAAACCGATACCACCGGCGCCCACGACCGCGACTTTTTTACCGATCGGCTTGTTGCCTTTGATCGCGTCGATATAGCCCACCACCTTCTCGTGGTCGATGCCGGGAATGTTTGGCACGCGCGGGCTAATCCCCGTCGCCACCACCACGTGATCGAACCCAGCCGCGGCGAGTTGTGTTGCATCAACGCGCTCACCGAGTTTTACCGTCACGGCGTACTTATCGAGCATGGCGCGGTAGTAACGCAGGGTCTCGTGAAACTCTTCCTTGCCCGGCACCTGCTTGGCCAGATTGAATTGCCCGCCCACCTCATCAGCCGCATCGAATAGGGTCACGGCATGCCCACGCTCGGCTGCCACCGTCGCGTAGGCCAGCCCGGCAGGGCCAGCACCCACCACCGCAATATTCTTGGTCTCCGACGCCGGACCCCACTTGATCATGGTCTCGTGGCAAGCACGTGGATTGACCAGACACGACGTGGTCTTCATCGCAAAAGTGTGGTCCAGGCAAGCCTGATTACAGGCGATACAGGTGTTGATCTCGTGCTCTCGGCCCTCTGCCGCCTTCTTCATGAGCTCGGCATCGGCCAGCATGGGCCGCGCCATTGAGACCAGATCGGCGTCGCCATCAACCAGTACCGCCTCGGCGACATCCGGCATGTTGATGCGGTTAGAGGTAATCACCGGAATAGAGACCTCGTCGCGCACTCGCTTGGTCACGCCGGTAAACGCACGGCGCGGCACCATGGTGGCGATGGTGGGCACCTGGGACTCATGCCAGGTGAAATGGGTGGAGATCATCGACGCGCCGACACCCTCAACGGCTTTTGAGAGCAGCGCGATCTCATCCCAGCTCATGCCGCCCTGCAGCATGTCCATCGCCGCAATGCGGAAAATCACGATGCAATCCGAACCCACCGCCTCGCGCACACGACGCACCACCTCGACCGGGAAGCGCATACGGTTCTCGTAGCTACCACCCCACTGATCGGTCCGCTGGTTGGTTTTTTCGACCAGAAACGTCGACAGCAGATAGCCCGCGGAGCCGATGATTTCTACTCCGTCGTAACCGGCCTGCTGCGCAAGCTTTGCGCAGTGCGCGTGGTCAGCAATTTGCTTTTCGATGCCGGCTTCGTCCAGTTCGTTTGGCGAGAACGCGCCGATGCGGGAGCGAACCGGTGAGGGCGCGACAGCCGCTTCGTTATAAGCCAGCGCGCCCATGTGCAGAATCTGCAAACAAATCTTGCAGTCGGGCGCTGCCGCATGAACAGCATCGGTGACGATACGGTGACCGGCGGCCTCTTCCTCGGTATTCAGTTTGGATGCGGCGGCGAGCGGCTTGCCGTCTTCACCTTTGAGCACCAACCCACCCTCTTCATTGGGTGAGATACCACCGGTGATGATCATGCCAACGCCACCCGCTGCGCGTTCGGCGTAAAACGCCGCCATGCGCTCGAAGCCGTCCGGCTGCTCCTCAAGGCCGGTATGCATCGACCCCATGATGCAGCGGTTGCGGAGCTGCGTGTGCCCGAGGTCTAAGGGTGAGAATAAGTTCGGATACTGGGCGTGACCGGGCAACTCGGCTTTGGCATTCATAGTCTGGACTCGTTGGTTCAACATCGAATGGGCCGGCAAGATACCGCACCCCGCTCAAGGATGACAGGACCCTGCCTGCTTCAGCGTCGGATTCATCAAGACAAAAACTGAACCGGAGGCCTTGCCAGTGTTACGGGATTGAGGCACGACTGTCTCAATTGCTGGCCACATAAAGATAAGACTAGATGTGGCGGCGCGCGGGCTTTGCCGTCTTCTCTTTTTGACAGGCCGAACTGCTTGGGTCACAGGTCGCTCCGTGGCCCGATTTTGGACGAAGCACCCTGCAATAGGCGACTGCCTGACGCCTGTGCAAAGTTATGTATAGATTATTAGACACAAATGCAGTAAACATATTGGTATAAAGGGGCAGTATTGGCTCAGATCCGTGGCTAGAACCGCATTACTGACAGTTGGGCGTTTTCCCGCGGCACTGACGCTGGCGCGGGCCCTGCATGGGCACGGCGTTCGGGTCATAGTGGCTGACCCTATGAAGCGCCAGCTCTGCTCAGTCAGTCGCGCGGTAACCAAAACCTTTCAGGTAGCCCCGCCTAACACCGACATTGAGGGTTGGGAGCGGGACATCCTCGACATTATCGAGCGCGAGAATGTGACAGATCTGATCCCGACCTCCGAAGAGGTCTGTCACGTCGCCAACCTCGCCCCACGTCTTCCTGATACCACGCGTTACGTGGGCCCGTCGGCCGAATGGATCGCGCAGTGGCACGACAAGCTGCAGTTCGTGAACTACGCAATCAGCCGCGGCGTGACAGCACCCTCGGTCTATACGACTGCAGACGGCGAGGCCCGCGCGCTGATTCGTCAAACCGAGTGCGTGCTTAAGCCGCGCCGCGGGTGTTCTGGCACCGCGGTGTCATTCATTCCACCAGGCAGCACGCTGCCGCCGCCGTCACAGGACATGCTCCTGCAACGCAGGGTCCAAGGTAATCATCTGTATACGTTGAGCTGGGTGGATGCCGGTGAGGTGAAAGCCACGGCCAGTTATCGAGGCAGCACCCATAGCGGCACAGTGGCGGTCGGCTTCCAGAGCGCGCCCACCCCCTTCTCGGTCAAACAATGGATTGAGCAATTTGTCGCCGACACTGATGTCACCGGATTTCTGAGTTTCGACTTCATTCTGGACCGTAGCGGCATTCCCTGGGGGATCGAGTGCAATCCCAGGCTGAGTAGCGGGGTGCACTTCATCGATGAGGCGTGGTTGGGCGCCGCGGTGATGGGCGAGGACATGGGAGCCCCCTCCATTACCCCCGCCGGCAAGCGCGTGCAGTGGAGCTACTCCACGCTCACCGAGGCTTACAAGCACCTATTCCGATTTCAAATCCCCGAGTCGATCCGCTGTCTCCGGGATTTGTTCATCTCTCGCGATGCAGTCTGGTCCTGGCGCGATCCCCTCCCCTTTTTCCTGATGACACCCCTGTGCTGGGAATTTATCTGGCGATCGATCCGCGAGCGCATGCCCATCGGCGATGCCAGTCAGTGCGATATCGCCTGGCATTGGTTCAAGCCGGGGTTTCAACAAGAGTTCCGTCGGGAAGCTCCCGAGCAAGCGACGGTTATGCCGCGGGGGAACGAACGTGAAGCATGACCTGGTCAGCGGGGCGCGTGGTCATGCGCGCAGCGGGTCGCACGGTTTGCCCGGGCTCCAGCAGCCAATCGAAGCGGCGCACCAACTCAGCCAAAATCAACACGCTTTCCGTTTGCGCAAAACCGGCCCCCACGCAGGTGTGAGGTCCCTGGCCAAAGGGAATGTAGGCGCCCTGCACCAGCGCCGCCTCCTGCTCGGGCAGGAATCGCTCAGGTTTGAACGCGTGGGGGTCTGGCCACCACTTACTGTGTCGCTGCAGCGTCCACGGCGCGATCATGACCAGCGCCCCTTTGCGCAGACGCCGGCCACCGACCGTGGCCTCGCGCAGTGCCACCCGCGGCATGAAGGTAATCGGTGGATACAACCGCAATGTCTCTTTGAAAAACGCCTTGGTCAGCGGCAATTGTTTAGTGTGTTCAAAGCTCATCGGCGCATCACCGACAACGGCGGCGATCTCGTCGCGCAGCCGGGCAAGCCAGTGGGGCTGGTCAGCCAAAATATAAAACGCCCAGGTCAACGCACTCGCCGTGGTCTCGTGGCCGGCCAGAAAAAATACGCCCAGCTGATCGATAAGCTCTTCGCGGGAGAACGGCGCGCCACTCTCTTGATCGCGCGCGGCGATGACGCTGCTGGCGATGTCATCAAAGGCCTCGGGATCGTCGAGGTGCGAGTCGACCAGCGTTCCCAGGTGTCGACGGATCCGCTCGCAGGCAGCCAGCACCTCCGGCGGCTGCGGAATGTCACTCCAGGCGGGCTTAAGGATCAGACGCAACACGTCGACCTGCACCGCAGAGCGCTCAAACAGCGTGAAGTCCTCGAACACATCGACGGCCACGCCGCTCTGAAGCGGCGTCGAGAACACGGTTCGGCAGATGATGTCCGCCGTAAGGTGACTCATGGCGAGGTCGAGGGAGAACGCTTCGCCGGACGCAGCCTTTTCCTCCAGCGTCAGCAGGTGATCATCAACGGCCGCCTTCATCGCGCCAAAGGCATGGCTGATGCGCATGTGCGAGAAGGCGGGGTCAATCATCGCGCGCTGGCGTTTCCAGCGTTCGCCATCGGTCACAAAAATACTGTCGCCGATCAGGTGCTCCAGCGCACTGACCATCAGGTCACTCTTGGGGAACACGCCCTCGGCATCGCGCATGATCTCGCGCACGGCGTCGGGCTCGTTAAAGAGCACCGTCGAGCGCCGGGAGTAACCCAGGTTACCGACGTCAAAGTGATAGGCAGCAGCGGGCAGGAGCTCGAGCAGGTTGCCATCCCCCTTCCACAGCACGCGCGCAAGCGCGACCACCGACCACAGCGACAGCGGCTTGGGTGGGATATACAACTCCGGTGCGCTCATCTCACAGTCCCGACTCGATCGATGCAGTATGGAGGGGGTACCTGATGGTGTCGACCCACACTCTGTTTGAGTGGCTGGTGGGGCTACACATCGCCACCGGTGCGGTCGGGCTGATTGTGGTGTGGATTCCGATCGCTGGGAAAAAAGGTGGCTTACTGCATCGTCGCGCCGGCACGTTATTCGTTCAGTCGATGATCGCCACAGGCTTTACCGCTGTAGCAATCAGTCTCACCACATTGTCTGACCCCACAGGTACTCATCCGCATTTGGCAGCGCACCCGATCTTCGCGGATCCGCAGGCCATTACCAATATCTTTGGCTGGATGATGCTTTACCTCGCCACCCTGACGGTCAACCTCGCCTGGCAGGGTTGGCTCAGTCTGCGCAATGGCCGCGATCACCTGCGCAATCGCGTCTGGCATAACCTGCTCTCTCAGGTGTTGCTGACCGTTGTATCGGCCAACTGTTTTGTACGGGGCGTTGTAGCAGCAGAGCCGATGATGATGGGCATTTCCATGGTCGGGTTCGCCACGGTGGCCACCAATTTATGGTTCATCTATAAGCCACAACCGCTGCCGACAGACCGCATCAAGGAACACATCAAGTGCCTCGTCGGCGCCGGCATCTCGGTGTACACGGCATTCTTTGCCTTTGGCGCCGTGCGATTCATTCCTGAGCTGGCGCTGCAGCCGGGGCTTTGGGCAGTGCCGCTCATTGTGGGTCTGACATTAATCATTTATCACCAGCGCGTCGTCACCCGGCCGCTGCGAAGCAAGTTGCGGGTCGCATGAGCGCCAAGCACGCCATTGTGATCGGCGCCGGTGCGGGTGGTTTGTCCGCCAGCATCGATCTCGCGCGCGCGGGCTTCCAGGTGACGCTCCTTGAGCGTGGCGACGCTCCCGGCGGCAAGATGCACACGCGCGCGGTCGATGACCGGGAGGTCGACGGCGGCCCCACTGTCCTGACCATGCGCTCGATCTTCGAGCAACTGTTTGCGGACGCCGGCGCCTGCTTGAGTGATCGACTGACGCTGCTGGAGAGTCCAATCATTGCGCGCCATGCCTGGAGTCACGGCGGCGTGCTGGACTTGTATCCGGATGCTCAGCGCTCCCGCCAGTCCATTGAGGATTTCGCAGGCATAGACGACGCCGTTGGCTTTGAGCGCTTCTACTCGCAGAGTGCACGTATTCATCAGACGCTCTCTGAAACTTTCATGACCGCATCAAAGCCCGACCCGGTGACACTGGTGGGCCGCGTGTTGCGTCAACACCACCCCAGTTCACTGATGGCGGCTAGACCCGCCCCCAACTTGTGGCGCGCGCTGGGCAACTTTTTCTCTGATGAGCGACTGCGGCAGCTATTCGCGCGCTATGCCACCTATGTGGGCTCCTCACCACTCAGCACCCCCGCCACGCTGATGCTCATCGCGCACGTCGAGCTCGAAGGTGTCTGGCTGGTGGATGGGGGTATGCATCGACTCGCCGCCGCCATGGCAGACCTGGGCCGGGAACTGGGCATCGACCTCCATCTCAACACCCATGTCAGCGAGGTGCTGGTGAAAGGAGGAAAAGCCTGTGGGGTGCGGCTCGAGGACGGCACCTCGCTGCCCGCGGACGTGGTGGTCTTCAATGGCGACGCCAACGCCCTCGCCACCGGGCAGCTGGGCAACGAGGCCATGCGGGCCGTCAAACCGCGATCAGTAGAGCAACGCGGGCTCTCTGCGCTGACTTGGTGCATCAAAGGCAGCAGCTCGGGCTTTGGCCTCGATCATCACAACGTCTTTTTCGAATCGGACTACCCGAGCGAGTTCAACACCATTTTCGAAGAGCGCAATGTCCCCTCGAAACCGACGGTGTATCTCTGCGCCCAGGACCGGGGTCCAAACGGATCGCTGAATGGATCGGAGCGGCTGCTCATGCTGGTCAACGCCCCTGCCGACGGAGATCGGCAGAGCTGGTCCGAGGATGACGTGGCGCGCACCCGGGATAACGCGCTTGCGGTACTGGAGCGATGCGGTCTGAACCTGAGCTTCCGGGATAGCAATTGCGTCAGTACCACCCCTAACGATTGGCATGGCCGATTCCCAGGCAGTGGCGGCTCCCTCTATGGTGGCGCCTCACACGGTATTTGGTCGAGCTTCACTCGACCGGGCGCCCGAAGCCGCCTGAAAGGGTTGTACCTATCGGGGGGAAGCGTCCACCCCGGCCCCGGGGTGCCGATGGCGACGCTGTCAGGCCGACTCGCGGCGAGCGCCGTGATCCGGGATATCGCCTGAGCGCATCGCACCCTGTTCTGGCGGCTTCCAGAAATCCTCTAATGCCTCAATGGTCTCGGCTGTGAGCTCCCAATGGGGCAGACCGAGGCTGGGCGACAGTTGCTTGGCTGCCCAGTGGCTGTGCACCTCGGTAAGCTCCGGCAAGCGCTCGAACCCGATGTTAGGGTCCCGATCGTAAAGCACCAAACAAGGCAATTTAAGCCGGCTATAAAGACGTGACACTGCCTGCTCGGTGAACAAACTGAATGTCAAAAACTTGATGGGCGCATAGTGCGCACCGGGCTGACTCGTCGTCTCCAGCGCATAACGCACCATATGCTCAGGCGTTGTGCCGACAAATGCCTGGCCGAGGAACCAACGAATACTCGGCTTACTGGTTAGCAGACGAAATAGCGGTCGACCGACCAAAGGCGAAGAAAGGAAACGATCCACGCGCGAACCGTTCGGCGCCATGGGTGGCACACGCACCCCCATACCAGTGGGTGAGATCAGCGACAGGCTGCGCACCTTGGTACCCTGCTCCAGAATCGCGCGCGCCATGAACTCGCCAGTGAGGGACAGCGCCACCACATCCGCAGGTTGCTCAAGGCTCTCGAGCCACTCCGCTAACCACCGCGCATAGAGACCCGAACTGTAGGCCACATCGGGTCGGTCCGAGAGTCCAAAACCGGGAAGGTCCGGGACCCATACCGGGCGCTTGTCTCGGTAATGCTCGAACAGGGGACGCATTTCCATCGCACTGGGCGCGGCGTTGATGCTATGCAGTAGCACCAATGGTGCGCCCTCAGTGACCTCTCCTCGATAGCCCCGGAGCGTCACGCCTCCATTGAGTGAAAAGGAAAATTGTTCCGCGTCCAAAGCAGGCGTCAGTGGCTTGGCCATGTTATAAATATCAATGAAAGTTGACATGTAGATAGTATAGTTTGTTTGACAGCTGCGCGGGTAGTCCTTGATTCACACTCTCAGGGTCAGATCGCACGAAGATCCGCGCAGCCGCAACAGGGGGCTTGCATGAGTATCGCTTATCCGTTCACCGCGATTGTCGGTCAGGACGACATGAAGCGCGCGCTGACCATCGCCGCCGTCGATCCGGGCATCGGCGGAGTGCTGGTATTGGGTGAGCGCGGCACCGGCAAGTCGACCACGATCCGGGCACTCGCCGCCCTCCTCCCCAAAATCGATGTGGTAAGCGGTTGCTCATATCAATGCGACCCGCTGGCGCCGCGGCCGGGACTCTGCGCCCAGTGCGGCAAACCCGCGGATACGCCGGACAGCAAGGCCATGACCATTCCCGTGGTCGACCTGCCACTGGGCTCAACCGAAGACCGCGTCGTCGGCGCTTTGGATATTGAGCGCGCACTCGTTAACGGCGAGAAAGCTTTTCAACCCGGTCTCTTGGCACAAGCGAATCGTGGCTTCCTGTATGTGGACGAAGTGAATCTATTGGAGGACCACATCGTGGACGCGCTCCTCGATGTCGCTGCTTCCGGAGAGAACGTTGTTGAGCGGGAGGGGCTGAGTGTGCGACACCCTGCACAGTTTGTGTTGGTCGGCAGCGGCAACCCCGAAGAGGGAGAGCTCCGCCCACAGCTTCAGGATCGATTCGGCCTTTCGGTCGACGTGCGAACGCCCGGCGATGTACCCACCCGAGTCGAGATTATTCGTCTTCGAGAAGCGTTCGATCACGACCGCACTGCCTTCCGTAAAAAATGGGCGCGAAAAGAAAGTGCGCTGCGGCGAAAGATTCAGGTCGCACGTGATCAACTCGACGATGTCGACACCCCCGCCGAACTGCTGGAAACCGCGGCCAAGCTCTGCCTGGCACTGGGCACAGACGGCCTTCGAGGTGAACTCACTCTGGTGCGCAGCGCGCGGGCATTGGCGGCACTGGAGGGCAAGTCGGCGGCGACCCTGAAACATCTGCGCGCCATGGCACCTTCCGTGTTACGTCATCGTTTACGGCGTGATCCCCTGGATGAGTCCAGCGCAGATATCCGGGTAGAGCGGGTCATTTCGGAGTTGTTCCAAGAGTCTGTTAAAGATGGTGGTAGCTGAAACAGCCTCACCCTGGGCCGATGCTGAGTGGGCCGCGGCGCTGATTGCACTGACAGGCGAAACGATTGGCGGCGTCCACCTGCGATCCCCGCCCGGGCCGGTTCGTGATTACTGGCTGGAGCGCGTCAAACAGCTGTCTAAGCAAGACCCCATCCGCAAGATCCCGGCCAACATTCCGGAAGGCCGACTGTTGGGCGGCATTGATCTCGGCGCGACCCTGAAGTACGGCAGGCCCATCGCTGAAACCGGCATGCTGGGTGAATGTCACGGGCACATTGTCATCGCTGCGATGGCTGAGCGCTTAACTCGCAGCACCGTACATCACTTGTGTACCGCGCTCGACAACGGCGCACTGAGTGTGGCGAGAGACGGCATCGAAGCCGAGACGCCCGCGCGTATTGCGCTCATTGCCAATGATGAGGGCACAGAAGACGAGAGTGCCCACGCAGCCCTAATCGATCGGCTCGGCATCGCGTTAGATATGACGACGCTGGGAATCCACGATGTCGACGACGAGATCTTTCGCAGCCGTGACGTTGAACGCGCGATCAATGCGCTCGCCCGCGTGACCATAAGCGAGGAGCACCTCACCGCACTGGCGACGCTCACCGTATCTCTGGGCATTGATTCTCCGCGCCCTACCCTAGCCGCCGCAAAGGTGGCACGGGCGTCCGCGGCACTCCGACAATCTGAAGTCGTTGAAGAAGAGGACGTGGCACGCGCGTTACGGCTCTGCCTGATTCCGCGGGCGCAGCAACTCCCGGAGATGGCCGAACCGCCACCAGAGCCCGAGCCCGAGCCCGAACCGGAGCAGACAGACGACGCCGAGCCGCCACCGATGTCGGAGCAGCCACCCCCCGATGAGGAACGCCTTCTCGAGGCAGCGCTGGCCCAACTCCCTGAAGGATTGCTGGAACAGCTACAGACACGATCCGCGCGACTTCGTCAGAGCAGCACCGGCAGCGCTGGCGACCAGCACCGGCATCAGAACCGGGGCCGGCCCACCGGCGTATTTCGTGGCGATCATCGGCGCGGCGGCCGGGTCAATATCCTTGCAACGTTGCGTGCTGCCGCGCCCTGGCAACCGCTGCGGCGGCGGGAGCAAACCGAGCGCGATAGTGAGACACCGCCGCGTCACCTGCAAATTCGACGGGACGATATTCACCTGACACGGTTTCAGCAACGCAGAGAAACCCTGACCCTGTTTGTGGTCGATGCGTCAGGCTCAGCTGCGTTGCAACGGCTGGCGGAGGCCAAGGGCGCCGTCGAGCTGTTACTCGCCGACTGTTATGTGCGCCGGGACCAAGTTGCGCTGATCGCCTTCCGCGATGAGCAGGCCGAACTTCTGTTACCGCCAACACGGTCATTAGTGCGCGCCAAAAAAACTCTGGCAGCACTGCCAGGAGGTGGCGCCACGCCCATGGCCGCGGCATTAGACCTCACCCGCGACATGGCTGAACGCGCCGGCAAACAGGGCACCACCATGCAGTACGTCATCCTCACCGATGGCGCAGCCAATGTGGCCCGGGACGGGACCCGCAACCGTGAGGCCGGCACGGCCGACGCGCTCGCTGCAGCACGGATGCTAGCGCTGAGCCCTTCCAACGGGCTGGTGATCGACACCGCGCAGCGGCCACAACCTCGGGCCAGAGAGCTTGCCGACACCCTGCGTGGCACCTACCTCGCGCTGCCTAAGGCTGACGCGCAGACTCTGAACCGCGCCATCCGCGCTGCCACCCCATGACCTCGCAGACTGCGTGGCGCGCGGTGGCTGAGTTCTGGCCGCGGGCAGAGACCAGCCGCTTCGTGCAGGTGGGCAATATTGATTTCCATGTTCAGGTAAGCGGCGCGGGCGAGGATGTCCTCTTACTCCATGGCGCCGGCGCCTCCGCGCACTCCTTTACCGGACTCGCGGCCAGGCTGAGCGAACGCCATCGTGTCATTGCACCCGACTTGCCGGGTCAGGGCTTTACAACCTTACTGCCTCTCAAAGAAGTAGGCCTCGTCCCGTTTGCCACCTACTTAGGTGAGCTGATGCACCTTCTGGAGGCGACGCCTCGTTGGATCATCGGCCACTCTGCGGGTGCGGCCCTGGGCGCCCAATATGCGCTGGATGCCGACACACTGCCTAAGGGGCTGCTCTGCATCAACGCTGCCTTCAATCCGTTTGGCTCACTCGCAGCACCGCTATTCAGCAAGACGGCAAAGTGGTTTGCCCGCAGCCATTGGTTGCCCCGAGTACTGGCCTCTCCCAGCTTGCGGTGGCGGGCCACCGGGTCCATGTTGGCGGATACCGGCTCAGCGGTCGATCCGCTCATGGGCCGCTGCTATGACACCTTGCTCGGAAACCCCGATCACATCGCGGGCACCCTCAGAATGATGGCGGGATGGGATCTTCCTCCTTTATTACGATGTCTGCC
>JAHEJH010000224.1 GCA_024638905.1 Luminiphilus sp. | reverse complement strand
TGTGTAGCGCATTCAGCAACGCCTCGACCACCCGCGAATTCTTGGCTGTGCGATACAGGCAAATCTTGATCGAGGTCACCGCGGGATCTAGCGCCGCGGTCTTCAGCACATCAACAAGGTAATCAAAAGCGTGATAGGGAAAGTAGAGCAGCACATCTCGCGCTCTGATGATCTCAAAAATACTGGCCGGGTCTTCGAGGTCCGGCAACTTAATACGAGTGTGGGGCTTGAACTCCAACGCCTTGCCCCCCGGATTGGGGAAGGACAGAAAATCTTTGGAGTTATGGTACCGGCCACCGGGAATCAAACTGTCATAACTTCCAAAGCCGAAACTTTTTCGCAGGGCATTCAGCAGCGCCTCCGGCATAGTTTTGTCATAGACAAACCGCACTGCGTCGGCTCGACGCCGCTGCTTGAGGCTCGAAGCCATCTTCTCAATCAGGCTCTCGTTGATGGAGGGATCGAGCTCCAATTCCGCGTCTCTGGAGAATTTGAAGCAGTAGGCGGCGACCGACTTCAGCTTAAAGACACCCCGGAACACCTGCGGCAAACAGGCTCGAATCACGTTATCCAGAGTAATGTAGACCGTTCCTCTGCGACGACCTTTTTGACGGGGAATTTCAATAAAACGACCCAGCTGCTGTGACGGCACCTCCAGCACCGCAAAACGCACCGCCTCTGTCGTTCGAATCATGACAGCGAGATACAGCGACTCGTCTGCGAGATTGGGGATCGCCAGCGCCTCTTCAAGCAAGATGGGCTCGAGCTCTGGCAGAACTGTCTCTCTGAAATACTGCTGCACAAAGGCCGCCTGCCCTTCGTCAAGCTGCCCTTCGTTGATGAGATAGATCTTCTGTTGATGCAGTTCTTTCATTAGCGCGGCGTAGATTGCATCAAATTCTTTTTGCAGCGACACCACCTCTTGCTGGATTAACTGCAACAGGTCCTTTGCACTCTGACGCTGCGGCCCTTTGGAGACACTGATCAGTCGGCGCACTTCCGCAACGCGAACCCGAAAAAATTCGTCCAGGTTGTTGGAGAAAATCCCCAAATAGCGGACGCGCTCAATCAGCGGGACAGCCGGGTTCTGGGCCTCCTGCAGTACGCGTGCATTGAAGGAAAGCCAGCTGAGCTCTCTGGGGAAGAAAAGCTGCCCGTCGAGATCAGCCCATCGAGTTGTGACCGGGTTGTTACTCATCGTGTCCGTTTACAGATGGCATGTGTGCCTGAAGTCAAGGGCGCCACTTTATACACAACCCGAAGACATTCGCTACCGCACTACGACGCAGCCACGTCGCATGAGGACCGCTCAGTGACGGCGTATAAAGTCCGCCGCGGCTTTGGCGCAAGCTTCTGGCGCCTCCAGGGGCAGCAGGTGCCCGCCCGACAATGACTGAATTTCTACCGTCGGATTAGTCGCTTTCGCCCAGGAGAGCCTTTCGCCATTCAAAACATCCGAGGATTCACCAGCCACGATTAAGAGCGGGCACGCTACCGCTTTAAGAGAACCCGTCATCCTTGGGACAGATCGATAAATGCAAGCTTCCCAGGCGCCGCTGTGGCGCAGTGTGACGCTGCCGTCAGGCTGTGCAACGTGGCCTGCCGAAACGTAGTCCATAAGCACTGTATCGCTAACCTCGGCAAACACCCGTTTGCCTCGATAGAAGTCAAAAGCTGCATCCCTGCTCTCGAACACATGCGGTCGTGCGAGTGCACGCTTCACAATGGGCACCGCGTCGGGCTTGAAAAAAGAGAACACTCGCGCCCAAAACCAGATCCGGGTCGGGACCAAAACCGGGTCGAGCGCGACAATACCCGCGAAAAGATCCGGTCTGCGCGCTGCCGCCAGTAATGCCGAGGCCGCTCCCATCGAGTGACCAATGAGCCATACCGGGCCTTGCTCGTCGCCCTCGATGCGCTCAATCAGATCCGAGGCATAGGTTTGCCACGTCAGAAACGTGGGCGGGGGCGCATCGGATACCAGCGGTCTGTGAGCATGCGTGCTGACCGGTACGCCGAGATTTTCACTTAGGCTGGCCAGCAATACTCGATAGGCGTCCGGCGGGTAACCGTTGGCATGAGAAAATAACAACTGCATCCCGCCATTATGAGCGAATCTCAGAGCTTAGAGAATTCCCGATTCAAATCGTACTGCCGGGACGTCACGTAGCGCTCCATCGCCTCAATGCGGCTGGCAGCCTTGGCCACCCGCTCCTTCGCCTTGCGAACCCGCTCGGCGGGCGCATCGGTATAGCGAAAGACCGTTTTACGACGGTAGGTATGGCGATCCTCGTCGTACTCCATCTCGATCTCCACCTCCTCTTCGGGAAGTTCAGACCATCGCGACGCCTTGGGTGCAATCGCTACCCACGCAATCACATACAGCCAGAAGGCGAGCGCGCCGGTAAACATCAAGAGTGCCACCGCGGCTAAACGGACAACCCAGTTGGGCACATCCCAGTGCGCGGCTAGGCCTGCACAGACACCGCCGATCCATCCTTCGGAGCGGTTTCGATAAAGACCCATACCCCACCCGCGACGACGGCTTTCACCAAAACTACGCTGACGATTCGACACCTTTACACCTCCTTCTCGGTCTGGCCGCCACGCTCTTGGCGCCAGTTCGGATGATCGGCATCCAGTATCGATTCAAGCGACTCGATGCGATCCGCCATTTGATCCACTGCCACTAACATCTCTTCCAGTGACTGCCGCTCATCCTCGCTGAGCTGGCTACTAGATCGATTCACGCTGCGGTAATGCATGACGATCCACGTGGGTGCCACAATCACCATAAACAGCACCATGGGCACGAATAACATTTCAAACGGGTTCATTTCCTCTCCCTGTTGATCACTGCGCGCGCATGACGCTCAGCCCCTGTTCCTTTTGGGTTCGATTATGACAGCTACGGTCATGTCTTTTTGGACTCGGCATCGTGAGATGGCTCGGCCTCTGCCATCGAGTCCTTGATGCGCAG
>JAHEJH010000148.1 GCA_024638905.1 Luminiphilus sp. | reverse complement strand
ACCTTGCTGATCTCACCGATGGCGGGGCGGTTTCAGAATACGGTCAGTTGGCGGTCGCGGCCCAGCGTACGCGGCGTGAGGGTGACGCGCTGTACGCAGAGACCGCCGCAGATGCCGTGATTACGGCGGTCGGCGCCGTCAATGCTGATCTGTTTCCTGGTGAGCAGGGCCAAGCGGCGCTGATCATCAACGACTACAGCGTGTTGGCGGGCACCCAGGGGTATTTTCATCACCGCAAAATTGACCGGCTGCTGGAGATCGCGGAGCAGGATAACTTGCCCATTGTGATGTACACCGAGGGCGGCGGCGGCCGTCCGGGCGATACCGATGTGTTGGTGTCGATGGCGGGGCTGAATGTGCCCACCTTTCATCGCTGGGCGGCATTGGCAGGGCGGATCCCGCGGATTGCGGTAAACCATGGTTATTGCTTTGCTGGCAATGCGGCGCTGTTCGGCGCGGCGGATATTCGTATTGCCACCGAAGCGAGCTGCATCGGCATGGCGGGGCCGGCCATGATTGAGGGCGGTGGCCTCGGTAGCTGGAAGCCACAGGATATTGGCCCTGTCTCGGTGCATCGCGAAAACGGAGTGGTGGATATTGTGGTCGCTGATGAGGCCGAGGCGACGATGACAGCCAAACGTGTGCTCGCCTGTGTGCAAGGCCCAGTGGCGGATTGGCAGGCGGCCGATCAATCAGAGTTGGCCGCACTGATGCCCACTAATCGCCGCTATGCCTTCGACGTCCGCAAGATTATCCGGCACCTCTTTGATCTGGAGTCCTTCATCGAGACCCAGCCGGACATGGGGCGCGCAATTGTCACGGGGCTTGCGCGCATCGAGGGTCGAGCCGTTGCGGTGCTCGCGAGTGATTGTCGCCATCTGGGCGGCGCGATTGATGGTGAGTCCGCGACCAAGGCAGCGTCGCTTTATCAGCTGGCGGAAAGGTGGCGCCTGCCGGTCGTGTCGCTGATCGATACCCCAGGATTCATGGTCGGCCCGGAGAGTGAGGCCGAGGGTGCGCCCAGATTGATGTCAGATCTCTTTATTGCGGGCGCCACGCTCACACAGCCAATCGTCGCGATCTTTCTGCGCCGTGCCTACGGACTCGGCGCCATGGCGATGACCGGCGGCTCCTTCGAGGTGCCCCGTTATGCTGTAAGTTGGCCGCAGGGTGAGTTCGGTGCCATGGGTTTGGAGGGGGCCGTTCACCTGGGCTTTCGTCAGGAGCTCGCCGAGGCACCGGATGAGGGGGCCCGGCAGGCTTTATTTGATAAGTTGCTCGCCGAGATGTACGACAAGGGGCGTGCGGTAGAGGCCGCCAGCTATCTCGAGATTGACGCGGTTATTCAGCCTGAGGAAACGCGGGCCGCGATTAGCCGCGCGCTGGTCTCAGGCTAGGTCAGACGTTGAAGCGGAAGTGGATGACATCGCCATCCGCGACCACATAGTCTTTGCCTTCCAGCCGCCAACGACCGGCATCCTTGGCACCCTGTTCACCCTGATGCGCCACGTAGTCCTCGAATCCAATGACCTCGGCGCGTATAAAGCCCTTCTGGAAATCGGTATGAATGACCGCGGCGGCCTCCGGCGCGGTGGAGCCCACGCGGATGGTCCAAGCTCGCACCTCATTGGGTCCTGCGGTGAAGTAGGTTTGTAGATTGAGTAAATCATAGCCCGCGCGAATGACCCGATTGAGCCCTGGCTCTTCCATGCCCATCTCGGCGAGGAAGTCGATTTTTTCTTCATCATCAAGCTCGATGATCTCAGATTCGAGCTTGTTGCAGATCACCACCACCCCAGCACTCTCTCCGGCGGCGTGAGCCCGGACAGCCTCTAGGTGGGGGTTATTCTCGAAGCCATCCTCCGCCACGTTGGCGATATACATGGTCGGCTTGGTGGTCAGCAGGTGTAGGGTTTTGACGCGCGCCCAGTCATTGTCATCAAGCGTCAGCGCCCGAACTGGCTGTGCCTCGTTCAACTGCGGTAACAACTTGTCCTCGAGAAGTGCCTTGAGCGCGACCGCCTCCTTGTCACCGCTCTTGGCTGTGCGCACCACTTTAGCGAGCTGCTTCTCGCAGGATTCCAAATCCGCCAGCGCGAGCTCTGTGTTAATCGTCTCGATATCGGCCAGGGGATCAATCTTATTGGCGACGTGAATAACGTTGGGATCCTCGAAGCAACGCACGACATGGGCGATGGCATCGGTTTCCCGAATATTCGCCAGAAACTGATTGCCGAGACCTTCGCCCTTCGAGGCGCCCGCCACTAACCCGGCAATATCGACAAATTCCATGGTGGCGGGAATGTTCCGTTCGGGCTTCACGAGGTCGGAGATTTGCCCCTGCCTGGGATCCGGGATCAGCACAACGCCTGTGTTGGGTTCGATGGTGCAAAACGGGAAATTCTCGGCATCGATACCCGCTTGCGTGAGCGCGTTGAACAAAGTGGATTTACCCACGTTGGGTAAACCGACGATGCCACATTGAATTCCCATGCCAATTAATCCTCTTGAGATGGCTGGGCGGCATAGCTCTCGCTGTGGAGCGCCGTCATAGCCTTTACATCTTCGCCATCAAGCAATAATGGCAGCGCACTGATGGCTGCCTCAGTGCTGGCCTCGATGGCGTTCTGATCAGCGGCGGAGGCCTTGCTCAGTACCCAGCCAGATACCTTTTTGGCTGAGCCCGGGTGGCCGATGCCGATGCGCAATCGCCAGAAGTCACGGTGGCCTCCCAGTGCGGGGATGATATCCCTCAGACCGTTATGCCCACCGTGGCCGCCGTCGTACTTGAATCTAGACTCGCCGGGTGGAATATCGAGCTCGTCGTGGGCGATCAGAATCGCATCGGGCTCGATGCGGTAGTAGCGCGCCATGGCGGCGACTGATCGACCACTTTCATTCATAAAAGTCTCGGGAATTAGCAGCCGCAGATCGTGTCCGGCGACGGTGCCGCGTGCTGACTCGCCCAATGCATTGCGGTCAGCGGCCAGTGTCAGCCCGCATTGCGCGGCAAGACGGCGCACAAAAAAGGCACCGGCATTATGCCGAGTGCCTTCGTATTGCGTGCCGGGATTGCCAAGCCCGACGACGAGCCGGATGGCAGACAAGGTCTAATCAGTCCTCGCTGCCGTCTCCGGCGTCATCAGAGGATGCCGCTTCAGCGCCATCACCTGCATCGCCATCACCCTCGGCTTCGCCATCTGCCTCGGCCTCTTCTTCTTTCGCGGCTCTTGGCGCGACAACAGAGGCAATCGTAAGGTCATACTCTTCGCCCTGTTCCAGTGCGGTAGAGATGACGCCCTCGGGGAGGGTGATGTCAGACAAGTGGACGATCTGACCCATTTCGACCTCGAGCATATCGACTTCGAGATATTCCGGGAGGTCCTTGGGCAGACACTGAACTTCGATATCCGTGGCCTGCTTCTGAATCATGCCGCCTTCGAGCTTGACCCCAGCGCATTCCTCTTCGTTAACGAAGTGCAAAGGCACATTCACCTTGATCGCCTGATCCATTCGGATACGAAGGAAGTCGGCGTGCATGGGAAAGCCTTTTGCGGGATGACGCTGGATGTCCTTGATGATGGCGTTTTCAGATTCGCCACCGACCTGCACTTCGAGAATGGAACTGAAGCAGGCTTCGTTTTCCAGCATGTGCTCGAAATCCTTGCGGATCAGCGTGAGACTTTGGGCGGGTTTATTCGCCCCATAAATGACGGCGGGTATTTTACCCTCGAGTCGACGCAGGCGGCGGCTCGCACCTTTCCCCTGGTCGGCTCGCGCCTCTGCAATAACAACAAAGTCAGACATGGTCTGGCTCCTTTTTTAGCACCACTTTGCCTGCGACCGACGCGGTGGTGGGTGGGTAAAGCACTGCTTAAGACAGATCAAACAGTGCGCTAATGGATTCCTCGTTGCTAACCCGGCGAATGGACTCAGCCAGTAAATCAGCAATCGTCAGCTGTCGGATCTTGCCGACGGCCAGTGCCTCACTCGACAGAGGAATCGTGTCTGTGACGACCAATTCGTCGAGCTGCGAATTCTTGATGTTCTCGATGGCCTTGCCTGATAAGACGGCGTGGGTGCAATAAGACACCACTTTCAATGCCCCACGTTGTTTGAGCGCATTGGCCGCTGTGCATAAAGTGCCCGCAGTATCGACCATGTCGTCGACCAGAATGGCGGTACGGCCGTCTACGTCGCCAATCAGGTTCATCACTTCGGCTTCGTTGGCGCGAGGACGGCGCTTGTCGATGATGGCTAAGTCAGCGTCGTCCAACTGCTTGGCGATGGCCCGCGCTCTCACCACGCCTCCGATATCGGGGGACACGACGATTAAGTTCTCGTAATCGCAGCGCACAATGTCGGCGTTGAGAATCGGGGAGGCGTAGACGTTGTCTACCGGCACCGTGAAGAAGCCCTGAATCTGCTCGGCGTGCAGGTCAACGGTGAGTACCCGGTCTACACCCACCCCTACCATAGTATCTGCAACCACTTTGGCGGAAATCGGTACCCGGGCCGAACGGACGCGGCGGTCCTGACGCGCGTAGCCAAAGTAGGGCACCACTGCCGTGATGCGCCCCGCCGACGCGCGGCGCAGGGCATCGATCATGAGCAGCAGTTCGATGATATTGTCATTGGTCGGGTGGCAGGTGCTTTGCAGCACAAACACGTCTTTGCCGCGGACGTTCTCATTCAGTTCAACGGTAATCTCACCATCGGAGAACTTGCTGACCGCCGCATGGCCCATCGAAAGGTAAAGCCGGTCTGCAACCTTGCGCGCGAGGGCAGGATTGGCGTTGCCTGTAAACACCATCATTTTCGATGACATTCTTTTACCTCATCCTATGAAAGATGGCTGGGGCGGGAGGATTCGAACCTCCGAATGGCGGGATCAAAACCCGCTGCCTTGCCACTTGGCGACGCCCCAACAAACTCTTTACTCAACTACCCGCATTTCGGGGAGTCGGTCCACGCCCTCGGCCACGACAACACTCAGCCCATCCGGGGCCTCGGCCGCAATTTGGCGCGCTGATTCCTCTGTTTCCAGCGCGGCGAAAACGCAGGCGCCACTGCCGGTCATTCTTGCCGTCGGGGAGTGCTGATCAAGCCATTCCCACGCTTGCTGAACCTCAGGGTAGCGTGGCAGCACAACGTCCTGTAAATCGTTGTGACCAGCCCCTGAAAAAAAGGCCTGCACTGTAATGGGCAGGGTGTGACGTGTCAACGCGGGATCGGCGAAGATTTTGGCAGTACTGATGGCGCAATCCGGCTGAGCAATGACGAACCACCGCTTCGGTAAAGTGAGGGTGGATAGCACCTCACCCACTCCCTCTGCCCAGGCATTCTGGCCCAAAACAAACACCGGCACGTCGGCTCCCAGAGGTGTCGCCAAGCGCTGCAAAGCGTCTTGTTCCAGCTCCAGTCCCCACAATCGATTGAGCGCCAGCAAGGTGGTTGCAGCGTTGGAGCTGCCCCCGCCCAACCCACCGCCTCGTGGAATGCGTTTGCGGATATGGATATGGGCGCCGCGGTCTGGCTGCCCCAGCGCGTGGGCTGCCCGCAGAATCAGATTCTGCTCGGGCGCAATATCGTCCGTATCACCCGTCAGCGTGACGCCCGGTTCCGCACGAGCCTCGAACCGCATATCGTCGCCCCAGTTGAGTAACTGAAAGACTGTCTGCAGTGAGTGATAACCGTCGGGGCGGCGCCCGGTCACATGTAGAAATAAATTGAGCTTCGCGGGGGAGCAGGTCTCAATTGCTGTCACGGTGCCGGACTGAACTCCCATTGCGAGATAATGACCTTTATTTCCAAACCGGAGCCGCGGATTGTAACCCGCGAGGGTGCTTGCCAGGGGGGGACTGCCTGCCATTCGGTCACCTCGACTCCCCAAACTGATGAATCGGGTTCAGCGCCCAGTAACCAATGCCCCAGTGTCTCTGGAGGAATGGTGGTCAAAGCGGTGATGGCGGGTGAGTCGGGGTCCAAGTCAGACAGTGGGCGAACCTGCTCTCCATCGCGCCATATGAGTTGGTCATCCCAACGCTCTATTGTCTGGCGGTTCATGGAGAACGGGCCCGACACCGTGATGGCATCACTCTGTGGCGTGCCCCGGGCCCAATGAAAACGGGCGGTCTCCGTGACGCCTTGGTGAGTGAAAGAGGCCTTCCCTTTGGCTTCCCAATCGACAAGGCCACCGGGCACCCTTGGGAGCGTCTGTACCGGCTCCTCGCTCTTCGGGTCGTTACTGGCGCAACTTGTGGTGAGGAGGGCTGCTAATCCGATCCAAAGCCAAGCCGCGACGCAGCGGCCTCGACATCTTGAGCCCAGGCACTGGATCACGGCAGTTCAGCGCCCAGCCGTTTCACCGTCTCGAGAATGATGGGATGGTCGGGCACCCGACCCAATCCGTCGCGCCACACGTCTCGCGCCTCGAATTGCCTGCCCTGGACCCACAGCACCTCTCCGAGGTGTGCCGCGACTTCCGGGTCTGGGAAGGCCTTATGTGCCTCGCGCAGCAGCGCCTCGGACTCGCTGTACTGACCCAGCTTGTAATAAACCCACCCCAGACTGTCGAGAATGGCGGGATCACCGGGCGATAGGGCGAGCGCGCGCTCAATCAGGTTAGCTGCCTCTTCATAACGCTGCGTGTGGTTGGTCAGCGTGTAGCCCAGGGCATTGAGGGTGGCGGCGTGTTCAGGATCCTGCGCGAGAATGCTGCGCAGGTCGTTTTCCATCGCTCCCAGTTGGCCTTCTGACTCGTGCACCATCGCGCGGCCATAGAGTAGAGAGAACGACTGCGGAAAAGCGATCAGGCCTCGGTCATAGGCTTTGAGGGATTCACCCGACCAGTCTCGCAGTGAGTCTGCCTCGAGCAAAAAAAGCTGCTCTGCCGCGCTAGGGTAAGCGCGCCGCTGATCGTCGAAGAAGGTTTTGATATCGCTGGCGAACGCGGTGTCGATCAATAACTGGGCGGCGAGGGCCTTAGCATCGCGAAACTCCCGCGAGGGGCCCACCGCGGCGAAAGCAGCAATAGCCTCGGGGTAACGATCGTTGGCCATCTCGATTCGGCCGACGTAGTAGTGCGCCTCGTCAAGCCGCTCTCCCAGTGCGATCAGCTGCTCAAATTTGCTCAGCGCCTCGTCGAAATATTCGAGTTCAAAGTCGAGCAGCGCGGCAGTTGAGAGGAGTTCGACATTTTCCGCGTCGCGTTCAAGCAACAAAACAAACTGTGCACGGGCGCCCGCGTAGTTCCCCTCTGATCCGAGCAGTCGGGCGTACTGCAGGCGCAGTTCCTGATTGTCGGGGTAACGCGAGACAGTGGTCGCGAGCAAATCAAAAGGCTTACTGGAGCCCTGGTCCAGCATGAGCTGGGTCCAGAGCATGACAGCCCGAATATCTTCTGGAGAGCGTTCAAGCACAGGCACAATGAAGGACTCTGCCTGCTTGAAATCGCCCTCAAGTCGCGCCAGCAGGCTAGCCGCGATGGCCGCTTGGTCATCTTCTGGCCACTGCGCAGCAATAGCGCGGATAGCCTCGGCAATCGCCAACTGACTGCCCTCATCCAGCGTGTCATACGTGCCGAGATTGGTCGCGACATTGACCGGATGGCCGTGCTCAAAGGCGAGCTTGGCGTAATACACGGCATCGACCGGGCGTCCCGCTCTCGACAGCCACCCCGATGCAGCGGCGGCGGCGGCGCCATCATCCGAGTCGAGCTCAACCAATCTCACCGCCATCATGGCGGCCCGATCTGTGTCGTTGACGAACTCTGCCAGTCGCAGTGCGCGCCGCGCCAGCGCCGGGTCCTCAAGTAACACAGCCTGCTCGGACAGTAACGCGAGACCCTGATCAAAATCACGTTGGCGTAAGGCGAATTCGGCCTGCAACAGCGGTAGCAGACTGTCATCGGGAATCGGCGTCTCTGGTCGCGCTTCAGTTGTCTCAGTGATCTCCGCATTGTCAAGCGCCACCGGCGCCTCGACGCTCGGGTCGGGTGCGGATGTGGCGCAACCTGCGAGAAACAGTGCGAGCGTGATGGAAGCGGAGCGTGAGGCAATCATGGGTCGTCATAGTGCCACAAAGGCGCGAAACCCCTGCGGCGTGTTAGTCAGCAGTAAATGCTATGATAGCAAGTTGGGATGAATGGCGAGGGTCCTGACCGAAGCCATGTTGAACAAGCTGGTAGTAGTTGGTGTAAATCATGACTCGGCCTCCGTTGAGCTGCGCGAGCGCATTGCTTTTGCACCGGAAAAAGTGCACGAGTCATTGGGCGCCCTGATTCGTGATACCCAGCTCAGTGAGTCGGTGATCCTGTCCACATGCAACCGGACAGAGCTCTACGGCGTGTTGCCCGACAACGTGGACGGTGTGAGCGCCAGCGATCAAGTGGCGCAGTGGCTCGCTGCCCACCATGGACTGGACATCAATCAGTTGTCTCCCTCTGTTTACCGAAATCACGGGGTGGCGGCAGCCTCGCACCTGGTTAGAGTGGCCGCCGGTCTGAACTCCATGGTGCTGGGCGAACCCCAGATCTTCGGGCAGATGAAGTCCGCCTTTGCCGTGGCGCAGGAGGCAGGAGCGGTCGGATTTCATCTGAATCTGATTTTCCCGGAAGCCTTTCGGATCGCGAAAAAGGTGCGCACGGATACCGCCATTGGCGAAAACCCGGTCTCGGTGGCCTACGCGGCGGTTGATCTGGCGCGCCAGATCTTCAGTGATATGGAACGCAGCACCGCACTCCTTTTGGGTGCCGGCGAGACCATCGAGCTCGTGGCCCGGCATTTACGGGACGCGGGTGTCTCCAAGCTGATCATTGCCAACCGGACACTTGAGCGCGCTGAGCAATTGGCCGCGCAGTTTGATGCAGAAGCGATTCTGCTGGCTGACGTGACAGAGCGTTTGCCCGATGCCGACATTGTCATCAGTTCGACCGGAAGTCAGTTGCCCATTCTTGGGAAGGGTGCGGCAGAGGAAGCGGTCAAAGCGCGGCGCTGGCGGCCCATGCTCATGATCGATTTGGCGGTGCCGCGGGATATTGAGCCGCAGGTAGCCGAAATTCCTGACATCTATCTCTATACCGTTGACGATATGCGCGAGGTCATCGAGGAAAACCTGCGCCTGCGTGCGTCAGAGGCGAGCAAGGCCGATGAAATTGTCGCATCGGGCATCGAAGCGCTGAAAGAGGGGTTGCTTGAGCGGCAATCAGCCGATGTGGTCAAAACCTATCGTGACTCCGCCCTAGCCTTGCAGCAAACTGAGCTCGAGAAAGCGCTCAAAATGTTGGAAAAAGGCGCTGACCCGGAGGAGGTCCTGGGACGCCTCGCAAGAGATTTGACCAACAAATTGATTCACGCGCCCACTGCGGGCCTTCGTCAGCTCGCGAAGGAAGGCGGCAAGCGCGATGTCTCCAAAATGGCCGCCATGCTGGGGCTCACAGACTTCGATGAAGAGCGGGACGAGGGCGCGACCCTCCAATAAAACTGCCTCGGTATCCTCGCAGTGAAAGCATCTCTACTGACTAAACTTGAGACACTGGCTGACCGCCATCAGGAGGTTGAGGCCTTGCTGGGTGATGCCGAGGTGATTAGCGACCAGAATCGGTTTCGCGATCTTTCGGTTGAGTTTGCGCACTTGAATGATGTTGTGGCGCAGTATCAGCGGTGGCAACAACTGCAGGTCGAGCTCGAGGATGCCAGACAACTGCTGGATGACTCGGATGTCGAAATCAAAGCCCTTGCGAGCGATGAGGTCGGAGAGGCTTCAGTCGCATTAGAGGAGATTGAGTCGGCTCTCCAGGTCTTGCTATTGCCGAGGGATCCCAATGACGGCAGTAATGTTTTCCTTGAGATCAGAGCGGGTACCGGTGGCGATGAGGCGGCGATCTTTTCCGGCGATCTGTTCAGGATGTATCACCGCTACGCCGAGCAAAAGGGTTGGTCGGTAGAGATTCTGTCTGAACGTTCCGGCGAGCATGGCGGTTACAAGGAACTGATCAGCAGAGTGGCCGGACAAGATGTCTACAGTCACCTCAAGTTCGAATCCGGCGCGCACCGGGTGCAGCGGGTCCCCGAAACCGAATCCCAGGGTCGGATCCACACCTCTGCCTGCACCGTGGCAGTGCTACCTGAACTCGAGGAGGTGGATAGTATCGATATTCGGAAGGAGGATCTCCGCGTGGATACCTTTCGGTCCTCCGGGGCAGGTGGCCAGCACGTCAATACCACGGATTCGGCGGTGCGCCTGACTCACCTGCCGACGGGCATTGTTGTTGAGTGTCAGGATGAGCGCTCACAGCATAAAAATCGCGCCAGAGCGATGTCTCTCCTGCAGGCGAAGCTACTCTCGGCAGAGCAGGAGAGCCAGCGCGCCTCGCAGGCGTCCGAGCGGCGCTCACTGGTGGGGTCAGGAGATCGCTCAGAGCGGATCCGCACTTACAATTTCCCCCAGGGCCGGATTACAGATCATCGAATTAATCTCACGCTCTACAAATTGGATGAGGTCGTTAGCGGCGAATTGGACCCGCTGATACTGCCGCTTCGGCAAGAGCATCAAGCCGATCTGTTGGCAGCGATGGCAGAGGAATGACGGTCCGCGAGTTGATTCAGCAGGCGCGCATCGATCGAGTCGAGGCTGAAATACTGCTCGCTGACGTGCTCGGAGTAGAGCGCGCCTGGCTATTTGCTCATGGCGAGGACCCTGTGGCAGAGCCGGCGCTGAACCTTTTTACTGATCATGCCAATGCACGGCGTGACGGAGAGCCTCTGGCGTACTTGCTGGGGTATCGCGACTTTCGGTCACTGCGCTTGGGCGTCAATCGTCATGTCTTGATTCCACGGCGAGAGACAGAGCATTTGGTCGAGTGGGCGATCGAGTGCATTGATACGGGCGCTAAGCGGGTACTCGACTTGGGGACGGGTAGCGGCGCGATTGCGCTGGCCTGCAAGGTGGAGCGGCCTGACGCCATGTTGACCGCGATCGATTGCATTGTGGAGGCGCTGGCGTGTGCCAAAGCCAATGCGCGTTCACTGGGAGTGCAGGTGGAGTGGCTTGAAAGTCACTGGTTTGAGCAACTGGGTGTCGCCCAATGGGATCTTGTGGTTTCCAACCCACCCTATATCAGCGCATCGGATGCGCACCTGCAGCAGGGTGACCTCCCCGCTGAGCCGGATAGCGCATTGGTTGGTGGTCAGACGGGTCTTGAATCGATCGAGCACATTGTCGAACACACTCCAGACCATCTGGTTCCCGGCGGATGGCTATTACTAGAGCATGGTTTTGATCAGGCCGATGCCGTCATAGCTTGTATGCAGGATCGAGGCTTTCAGCACATCTGTTCCCGGCGGGATTGGTCCGGTCAGCCGCGCATGACGGGGGGACAATGGCAGCCTTGAGTGACAGCGAGCTGGCGCGCTATGCACGTCAGTTGATCCTGCCCGAGGTTGATCTAGAGGGGCAGGCGAGGCTGAAGGAGAGTCGCGTGCTGATTGTCGGAGCAGGTGGGCTGGGTACCCCGGCAGCTCAGTATCTCGCTGGTGCGGGCGTCGGCTCGATTCGCCTGGTCGATGACGACCGAATTGCGCTCAGTAATCTGCCTCGCCAGTTGGCCTACACCGAGGACGACCTGGGGCAGTTGAAGGTGGAAGTGCTCGCGGGACGGCTAAGGGATGCCAATGGAGAAATTACCGTTGATGCTCAGTGCAAGCGGTTCAACGACGACACGGCGTCGCAACTGCTAGATGGGGTCGACATTGTGTTGGATGCGACTGATTCCCTGCAGGCGCGACTGGATATAGACCGGGCAACGTATGCCGCCGGGCTTCCCTGGGTCATGGGTGCAGCGGTCGGGACGTCGGGTCAGTGGGCAGCGTTTGATGAGGCGCGCCGCGGGGGCTGCTACCACTGTCTGATGAGAGAGCCAGACGCGTCGGAAAACCGGGGTTGCGCGGAGCTCGGCATCCTCGGGCCAGTGGTTGGTCTGGTGGCGCTGCAGCAAAGCTTGTTGGTGATTCGATATCTTGTGAGCTCGGGGCTTCCGACGGGTTGCCTGCATATGCTGGATGCCTGGACGGGGGAGTCCCGTCAACTTGGGCTCGCGGTCTGCGAAGACTGCGTGCTGTGTCAGGAGCCGTCACCGTAGCGATCGATCAGTCCAGCGAGCGCAAAATCCGCCGGACACGCCAGGTAATCAGCCCCGCTGCCACCGCAATACCCAGAATGGTTGTGTACCAGAAGTCCACTGTACCCTCGGGTGAGCTGCTACCCCAGTGGATGGCCAGCAGGTAACCCAGCGGCAGCGCCAGACCCCAGTAGGAGAGTGTTACCACGATGAACGGGAAGCGGGTCTCTTTGTACGCGCGAAGCACAAATGACCCAACGATCTGGACGACGTCGATCATGATGAATAGCGCCGCCAGTCGCAGCAGCCTGAGCGCGAGCTCCCGGATATCCTCGGACTGGGTATACGCCCCGATAATGGCATCCGGAAACAGTAACAGTAGCGACATGGCCAGAAGGCCAATCAACGTGGAAAGGGCGGCACCGACCCAAAGCGCCATGCGCACGCCATGCGCATTCTGGGCGCCGATCGCGTGGCCCATGCGGGTCGCCATGGCGCTGCCGACACTGATCATCGGAATATAGAAAACATCCCACACGTTGATGGCGATTTGATGCGCGGCGACCGCCGCGTCGCCGAGTGTGGCGATCAGTAGCGTGATGACAGAAAAGACACCCGTCTCTAAAAAGAAGGTCAGTCCCACTGGGAAGCCGACCACAAGAATTTCACTAATACGGCCCCAGTCAGGCCCCTCTAACCAGCGCGTCGGTAGGTAAGGCTGCAGGGAGCGCGCGGTGAGCACATACAGCAGAATGATAAGGGTGCTGATCCACATCGACGCCGCCGTGGCGAGACCACACCCCTCGGCGCCGAGCTCGGGTGCGCCCCATGCACCGAATATCAGCATGTAGTTCAGTGGCACGTTAGCGATGAACCCCACCACGCTTGCGAAGGCAAACGGCGCGGTAATGCCCAAGCCTTGAGTGTGGTAACGAAGCGCCATGAAGATGCCAAGGGCGGGGAAGCCCAGACCCACACGGCTCACGTAGGCGCTGGTTTTGGCAGCGGTCTCCTCCGGTAGCCCCAGCAGTGCGATGGCCATGTCGCTGTTCAAACAAAGCGGTGTCATCACCGCACTGAGCGCCACAGCTACCCAAAGGCCCTGCGGAAGAAAGCTCCGCACGCGCTCTATACGCCCCGCGCCAAAGTCTTGCGCCACGATCGCCGAGCAGGCAAACAGCGTGCCCAGTATGATCAGATATAGCGGCAGCCAGATATTGAAACCCACTGCGATGGCGGCCAGATCGGCATCGCTATAATTACCCGCCATCAATGTATCGACCACCCCGGTGCCAATTTGGGCGGTCTGTGCAATCAGCAAGGGCCAGGCAATGCGCCACAGCGGCCGCAGTTCTGCCAGCATCTGAGGTGCTAGCCGGGATGAATCAGCGTTATTCATGTTCAATAATCCGGCCGTTGCCGAGTTCAAAAGCTCGCGCATTCTAACCCGTTCCCTGTGCTAGACTTCGCGCTCATTTTTTCCGGCTACTGTTGTGCAAGAAAATGCCGTCGCGCAGAGCGAACCGCTTGAGTCCGCTGACCCCGCGCCCACTGAACAAGTGAAATTTGAGACTCTGGAGCTTGATGCGTCTGTGCAGCGGGGCATTGACGCGCTGGGCTTTGAGTTTTGCTCGCCCATACAGGGCCAAATCTTGCCGCATACCCTTGCGGGTAATGACGCCATTGGTAAAGCGCAGACGGGCACCGGTAAAACCGCCGCCTTTCTGATTACCATCTTCAATGATTTGCTAAATCACCCGGTCGAGGGGGAGCGCTACCTAGGGGAGCCGCGCGCTGTGATCATCGCGCCGACGCGTGAGTTGGTGATGCAAATTGCCGCTGATGCAACCGAACTGGGCCGGTTCACGGGTTTGAAAACGGTGACCCTCATTGGTGGTGCGGATTATCAGAAACAGCTGAGCAAGGTAAATCAAGCGCCTGTTGATCTCATCGTTGCGACCCCCGGCCGCCTGATCGACTTCATGGAGCGGCGCGACTTGGCATTGGACCGGGTGGAAACGATTGTCCTCGACGAGGCGGATCGTATGTTGGATATGGGGTTTATTCCTCAGGTTAAGCGCATTGTGCGCGCCACACCCCGCAAGGAAGATCGGCAAACGCTGCTGTTTTCGGCCACTTTCACTCAGGACATCATGAATCTGGCCAGGCAGTGGACGTTTGAGCCCATCACCGTCGAGATTGAACCCGAGCGGGTGGCGACGGCATCGGTGGATCAAAGGGTGTATCTCGTTTCTAGCCGAGAGCGATTCCCCGTTCTAATGGATCTGCTCAATGATCCTGATGTCGAGAGTGTCATTATTTTTGCCAACCGGCGCGATCAGGTGAGAAGGCTTTACGAGAAACTGCGCAAGGAAGGTGTCCAATGCGGCATGCTTTCTGGAGAGATCACTCAGGCTAAACGCACCAAGACGCTCGAAAATTTCAAATCAGGGCGCTCAAAAGTCATGGTCGCCACCGATGTCGCTGGGCGCGGGATCCACGTCGAAGGCATCTCCCACGTGGTCAACTACAACCTTCCAGAGGACCCGGAGGATTACGTTCACCGCATCGGTCGCACTGGCCGGGCGGGTGCCACCGGTGTTTCGATCAGCTTTGCCAGTGAAGATGACGCTTTTTTGCTGCCCGATATAGAGGCTTTGCTCGGTCACTCTCTGGCCTGCATGGCGCCGCCAGCGCCCGCTGCTAAGCCCTAACGCTGAGACCTCAGCTCTTCGCACCACAGTAGCGTTGCGCCGATCACCGCAGCGGGAATCACGACCAGGTTCAAGAGTGGGATGCTGGTGAAAAACGCCACCGTGCCGCCAAAGCCAATGGTTGATAATCTCC
>JAHEJH010000222.1 GCA_024638905.1 Luminiphilus sp. | reverse complement strand
TCGGTCGGTCTTCTGGGGGTTTTTCAGCTCCACCTCGTAGCCAAACGCGGAAGCTACGAATCCTTCCAATATACCCAGGCCCATGCGCTCGCGACGGACATAGTCGAGAGAATGCGGGTGAATCCGTCTCAACTGTCTAACTACGCCTCTCGGGACTATGGGGTGGGCGATTTTGCTTCGCCTGCTAAACCCTGCGTCAACTTGACGACTGAAGAGGGCGGCTGTGCCGCTTCGGAAATGGTGCAGTGGGATCAGCATCTGTGGCACCAAATGCTCACCGGCGGTGACGAGATGATGGGTGACCGCGCGATCGGCGGCGCCAGTGGCATGCGCGGGTGTGTGACGGCGAATGATGCAGCGGTCGAGGTAGTTGTCACCTGGCGGGGCATGGATGAAACCATTGATGGCGCGGTTGGCGGCAGCGCAGCGCTGTGTGGTCAAGCAGACGCGCGACGGCGAAGCGTCAGAATTGCGACCACGATCGTGGAAGGTATATGAGACGTCAGCAAGGATTAAGTCTGACCGAGCTGCTGATTGCGCTGGTCGTTGGCTTGTTCATTACGGCTGCGACCTTCTCTGTGTTGGAGATGTCATCTGCCAGTGTCCAGTCGACGGGTCAGTTCAATCAACTGCAGGAGAGTGCCCGTCTGGCGCTCCGCGTCATCGAAGAAGATATTGCGCAAAGCGGTTTTTTCTCTGATTTATCAGGAGTGGACCTCATCACCGGCACCAACGCGACACTACCCGCAGCAGTCTCCGGCACTGATTGTGTGGGCGCTGGTCTGAACAACGGCAGTTTTCCGAACGGAATCGGCAACTTTCGGACGCTCTGGGCGACAACGAGAGGCGCTGAGCCTGTGATGAGCTGTGAGTCGGGAGCGGTGCCGGGGTCGGACGTGTTGCAGGTCAAACGGCTTGAGGGTGCGCCGGTATTCGGGACGCCGTCTGCAGATCACTACTACGCCATCGTCAACATCAACGAGATCGCGTTTTTTGCCGGAAACGAGACCCCGCCGGTGCTACCCGGTGGACGTATTTACGAATATCAGCACCGCGTCTATTACGTCGCGAATAATGAATTGGGGGAGCCGACCCTGTATCGCCATGGTCTGGCTCGCGGTGACTTGATGGCAGCGGCAGAGCCGCTTGCGGCGGGCATCGAGGCGATTCAGTTTGAGTTTGGTGTCGACATGGACGGTGACGGTACGGTCGACAATTATCTGATGTCCAATGATGTCGATGATGCCGTCTGGGATCAGGTGAATCGCACCGAGGTTTTGACAGTGCGAGTGCACTTGCTAGTGAGGGCGGTGACAAAGGACAACACCTATTCCGCGGGCGGTGATCGAACCTATCGCATGCCGGCTGGAGACCGCGTAGCCGCCGACGATGGCTTTCGCAGAAAACGGGTGTCTACCACCATCATGGTGCAGAACCCGTGGTTGACGACGCAGAGAGTGGAGCAATGAAGCGCCAGCGAGGCATCGTCATTATTGCGGTTTTTCTGATGCTGCTGGTACTCACCATGCTCGCCGTCGGGCTCGCAACGCGCGCCAGAATGACGGCACAGTTGACCGCGGCAACCAATGCGCGTTCCGAAGCCTTGCACCTGGCTAACGGTGCGCAGGCCGGATTCGTCGAATCGCAGCGGCTTGCACGAGGCGAGAGCGCCTTAATCAGTAATGCCGACGTTTACACCTCGACAGAAGCGTCTGGGGTAGTGAACACGGTGACGTTCCGGGTTGAGACGCAGTGTCGTCGGTCCCGCTCCGCGACGGCGGTAGGCATTGTGGCCTGCCGTCATAGTGAGCTGGACAGTGCCGTCACCTACGGTAAAAACAATCGCGGCAGTTTGTCTGTTGTGACGGGCGTTGAGCAGCCCGTGCTCAACACCTCAGGAGGATGATCGTGTTAGACCAAGGAAGGTTCAATAAGTGGCCGAGGATGCTCGGGGTAGTCGGAGTGCTCGCAGCGTGCTCTGCACTGCTGCACGCCGATGACACCGAACTCTACATTGCTAACGGCCTCTCCACAGGTCAAGGGCGGCCCCAGGTGCTCATTATTTTTGACAACTCGGGCTCTATGCGGACGGAGGAGGCGGTGGCCGCCGAGCCTTTTGACCCTAGTTTCGATTACACGGGGTATGGTGGGAATAGGTTGTTTTATGTGCGTGGGTCTGTCGATACTGACGATTATCCCGATCCGCAAAGCGGCTCAGAGCGGCGTTATCTGTTTGCGCAAAATAATGCCTGTGCCAGCAGCAATGCGCCGCATCCAGCTGACCCTAGTTTCTCTGTACTCGAGTACGAGGGGCGCTTCACCAGTAATTTTCGCTACTTTCGAGATAGCGGTGGGTGGAGAGCGCGAACCTGGAGACCATTGGTAGGCGGTGGCTCTGGTTACAGCAGAATGCGAGCTTCGGTCTTTGATTGTGCCGCGGACCTAGATGCCGCAGACCCGACGAATGCACCTTCTGCGTCCAACTCTGACTTCCGCGGTACCGGTTTTCCCCGAAACGGGGATGCCGACGAGCCGTTTGATGGCGTGAGCTTGGGCGCGAGTCAGGCTGAGCGGGATGCGGCAGCAGCTGTGTCGTACGATGAAACGGGTTTTGGTCAAGGCGATGCGGCGACGATTTTTACTGAAAACTATTTGACCTACCTCCAGGATTTCCAAGAGCCGATCCAGCGTCAGCGCATCGCAATTGCGCGGGACACGATCACCAGTCTGATTAACACCACGCCCGGCGTCGATTTTGGCCTCATGGTATTTAATTATAACTACAACAGCGGATTGTCAATTGGCAGTGATGACGGTGGGCGCATCGTCTCGGGCGTGCGGCAAATGACGGATCCTAATCGTACTGCGCTGGCGGATACCGTGAGCAGACTCAATGCGGAAACATGGACGCCGCTCTGCGAATCGCTATTTGAGGCTTATCGCTACTACTCCGGCGGGGTAGTGCTGGGTGGTAACAAGGGTGGAAGCCAGAC
>JAHEJH010000220.1 GCA_024638905.1 Luminiphilus sp. | reverse complement strand
TTGCCGGGCTGACCATCGATTGAACGACGGCCTCTTAGCGCCCTTAATTGAGTCCTAACGCAGACGCGGTAACAAACGCGGCGTATTGGCCACATAGGCCTGATATGTCGGGTCATCGCCCCACAGCTGCTGACCGCGGCGCGCCAAAGTGGGAATGCCGCTGATGCGTGTTAGCAAGGCATAAACAAAGAGCGGTGAAAGCATCACCACCCACTGGGTGCCCGATAAGTAGGGTATGGCCATCACCGCAATGCCGGCCCACAGCAGGATTTCACCAAAGTAGTTGGGGTGGCGGGAGCGGGCCCACAACCCAACGTTGATGAATCGACCAGCGTTGGCTGGATCTGCCCTAAAGCGCGACTTTTGCTGATCAGCCATCACTTCGATAACAAAGCCGGCCACCCACATCACGGCACCCATGACATAGATAACGCCAACCGCTGTTTGCTCAGCGCTCAGTATGGCGGTCAGGGCGGCACAGCTGGTCATCACCACCCAGGCGCCCTGCAGCGTCCAGGCCACAAAAAAACGCGACGACGACACCTTGATGTGATCAAAGCGTTGATCGCCACCCGCCGCGTGAATGCGGCGGAACAAAAAACTGCCAAGGCGACCCGCCCAGATAAAGATCATGATCGCGATCAGCCATTGTGCGCCCGAGGGTGCGGTGGCTGCGCTGATGGCCGCCAACGTGACGGCAATATAGGTGATGCTCCCGGTAAGGTCATAGAAACGCTCGGTCTGAAACAGCCGGGCAGGTATGAATGCCAGCCACTGGATGGCAAAAGCACCCAGGGCCAAGCCGGTCATCGCCGGCCAACCCGCCAGAGTGAGCCCCGCGGGGTTGGCCAACGTGGCGACACCCAGGGGCAGACCCACAGCCAACAAAATAAAAATGAGTTTCTTCATTGCGTCACGGCTCTTGTTATTGGGGGCAAACGCCCACTTATGCTTTCGAGCTACATACTGCGCATAGCGGCCAGCGGTTCAGAGCGTGTTTTGGCCCTTGGGCTCAGGCCTAGGCCTGCAGCGACACCATGACCCCGCGTTGACCTGAGACCTGATTGCTCAGCAGCGACTGCCAGATCGCATCACAGGCCTCGGCACCGTTGTGGGATTCCATCGAGAGCGTTGGGGCCAGCTGGGTCACCAGCTCGATACTCGCCGCGTAAGCCTTGCCCATCATGACACCGCGGCCCCACTCGCTATTGCGCTTTTCTATCTGTGCCGGCGCGAAGAACACCTGGGGCTCGCTGCCGGGGAGTGGCCCGCCACCCACTGATTGGCCAAATTGATCCCAGTGGGTCGCCCCCACCAATAGCGTGTGGGCGGCATTGTTCTGGAGGCTCTGATGCAAGCGTGACCGCACCGCAACATCCCCGGCAATATCAACGTATGCGCTCGCTTCATTCACGATGCTTTCGACCCCGCTATAGGGCACGACGCGGTCGTAGCAACCGAGTGCTTCGGAGAAGGCGACGTTCTGATCACTGGTGAGACCAATGATGTCGCCCTCGAAGCCCGCAGCACGAATGAATGCCGCTGTACTGAACCCCGTCTTGGAGGATGCGGAACCGATCACGACCTGCTGCACACCAAACCAGTCGTTATCCAGAAGCAAATCGGCGATCACGTAACCGGTCATAAACAGCGGGAAAAAAATGCAGCGCTGGTCCTCTAGCGCCTGAAGCTGAGCGGGCTCCGACTGTGTTCGTGCGTAATAGTTGTAAAGACCGGGAAGCTCGCTGCGATGCGGCATGGCGTCGGTAAACCCCCGCTCGGAAAGCTCACCGGGCTTCATCACCACGTGGCTCGCCATGGGGAAGAAGCCGTAAAGTCGTTCGCCGACGGCAATGCCTTCAACATGGCTCGCTATCACCTCGCCAATACCCCACACCGTGACCTTGCCCCAGGGATCTTCCCCGGTGGGATAAAACTGCCAGTATCCGAACAGATCACCTGATGCGGCATAAGTGACGTTGTTGGCGGTCATGGCGAACTTGTCGATGGCCACCAGTATCTCGCCTTCACCCGGCGTTGGCAGATCTCCACGCACAACTCGAGTGTGGCGATAATCAGTTCGATCGACCCACATTTCCGTGAGCATGGCTATCTCCTGCAGCATTAAGAGGTTTTGAGTTAGTGCGAAGGCGCTTTAAAACAGCTCGAGCCGTCTACCGCGAGGCTTGGGCACTTTATTTTCTTCGGGCAGCGCGCACAAACGCTCCATACGCGTTACCGAGCCGTCAGCATACTCCCAGATCAGCTCGTCGCCGTCCCGATAGCGCCGCACCACTTTCGGGCCCCAGCCAAAAGCATGAAAGTTGAGGATCTTGTCCTCCCAAATCATGCTCGCCGAGGTGCGCATGCAGTGCTCTTTGCCGCCCAAGGTGAACAGGACCGACCCCTCGGTGTCATTGGTGTTGAGTCCGCTCGTGCTGTTGGGACCGTAATCGTGAATGAGCCCCGCCGCAGTCACAACGACCCGGGATCCACACTGCTCGACCCGCTCCACATGCCCAACATGGCCCCCGGACACCCCACGCCACAGCCCGCGGATGTCATCGGCCTCCGGCGGCAGTGGCTCTGTGCATCCAGCAAGAATGGGCAAGGGAAAGTGGTCATAGCCGCAGCCTGGCGTGTTGCCTTTGACGATATCAGCGGCCCGTTTGCCGGACCCATCGAGTTTGGGTAACTCGCAGTAATTGAGCGCCGCACCGTCTCCAGCCAGTGTCGCGGGATCTGTCATAAGCAGCGGTCGCGCGGAAAACCAGCCCAGCCAGACGAGCCATGCCATGCCGAGGGCAAGGACGATTAGAATCCGCTTAATCACTTTTTTCAAAATCTGCTCCGGCCTCTCACAAGTTTATTCACGATGAATCATGGCTTTCTCGCCGGCCAATGGCGTCTCATAGAAAGATGTCGTTCCATGAGTCGATAGCAGGCAGCAAATGTTAACCAACAAGCGATTCACGAGCCTCGACATCCAAAAGTTGGCGG
>JAHEJH010000214.1 GCA_024638905.1 Luminiphilus sp. | reverse complement strand
GGTCTGCTTAATGGCTATGAGTGCAGTGCGCACTGGGATTGTCTGACGCTGTTGACCGAGCAGTTTCCGGGAATCGATTTCAATAGCCATCTGTACACCATTGACCGCGATCGTTTGACCTGTACCGGTGGCACTGTGCCGCTGCACATGATGCTCGCCATGTTGGCCAAGCGACATCCCCAGTCACTGGTGGACGGCGTGGCCGACATGCTGGTGTGTGAGCGACACCGAAGCGATGCCGAGATGCAGGTGATCCCGATGTGGTCACGTAAGGTCGAGGTACAGCCCAAGCTCAAGGAAGTACTGCAGTTGATGGAGGCCAATCTTGAGGAGCCGCTGCCACTGCAGGATCTGGCCGACTACGTGCAGCTGTCGCGTCGGCAGCTTGAACGTCTTTTCCTTAAGCACCTGCACAGCACGCCATCGCGCTATTACTTAAAGCTGAGACTGGATCGCGCTCGCCGTTTACTCAAGCAGACCTCGCGCTCGATCGTGGAGATCACCTCGATGTGCGGGTTTGTATCAACCACTCACTTCAGCCGCTGCTATCGCAAGTACATGGGGGTCTCGCCCAAGGGCGACCGCACCCAAGGCGTGCCTGAGGTGTATCAGATCTTCGAATCAGAACTGCCCCCCGAGGGCGCAGAGATCGGGAACTAGCGGGCGCTGATGCCGCCCTGGTCCGGCAGTTTCACGCCGCCTTCAACCTCCACCCAATCCATGGATGACTGACACCAGATCTGGAATTGCGGGGTCAGCTCGTGCTTTTGCTCGCAGCCCCCCAGACGCAGGGAGAGGAGCCCGGTGTCGTCGGTATTGCCGGTGTGGATCATGGTCGCGCAGCGGCCACAAAAGCTCATAGCTCGTGGGTTGCCGCTTTCCGCGATTTTGGCGTAAGCCGTTAATTCACCGCTCGTGAGATCAAAGTCTTCGCGCGCGACCCGGGTCGTAAACTGAAACGCCGAGCCGCCCACGGTCTGACAATCTGTGCAGTGACAGACGCCGACCATGGCGGGGTCAATGGTCGCTTTCCAAGTAATGTCGCCACAAAGGCAGGCACCGTTAATCTGCATGGGCAGGGCGCTCAAGCCTTAGAGCATTTCGTTGGCGAGGAGCTCGAGCACCACTGGGTCCTGCACGCCAAGCAGCATGCTGCCGACTTCGCCGCGCTTGCCGGCCTCTTTCCAGGGACCGAGTCGCTCGATGATGCGCTCGCGTGGCCCAATGAGTGAGACTTCGTCGAGCAACTCGTTGGGCACCAGCGCTTCGGCTTCGGGCTTCTTGCCGCTCAGATAGAGCTCCTGAATCTGGTTCGCGGCGTCGCCGTAGCCGAGGCGCGTTGCGTACTCGTGATAGAAGTTCTTGTTCTTGGCGCCCATGCCGCCGATGTAGAGCGCCAGCCAGGGGCGCAGGGCATCGTAGGCGGCGTCGAGGTCATCATTCATCGCCACGGTGACAAAGGGTGCGATGTCGAAATCTTTGAGGCTTTTGCCGTTGCCCGCTTTCTCAAAGCCCTGCTCGATCGATTCTCCCAGTACGTCATACTTGTTCGGGTCCATCCATACGGGGAACACGCCATCGGCGACCTCGCCGGCACAGCGTAAGCCAGCGGGCGTAATAGAGGCGGTGTAAATGGGAATATCGGTCGCGGCGAGAATCGACTTGAGGGGCTTGCCTAGTCCGGTGGTGCCCTCGGCTTGATTCGGCATCTGATACACCTGCCCGTCGAACTCTACCGGACCTTCGCGCTCGAAGATCTTGCGCATGATCTGAATGTACTCTTTGGTGCGCGTCACGGGCTTGCCGTAGGGCACGCCGTGCCAGCCCTCGACCACCTGCGGGCCCGAGGCGCCCAAGCCCACAATAAAGCGGCCGCCCGAGAGCTGATCGAGTGACATGGCGGTCATGGCGCACATGGCCGGGGTTCGCGCGGGCATCTGCATGATGGCGGTGCCCACCCGGATCTTGCTGGTCTGCGCCAATACATAGGCGGCCGACGTGACGGCATCGTTACCGTAAGCTTCGGCAGTCCAGACCGAGTCGTAACCCATCGACTCTGCCTGCTGGATCAGCTCGATGGGCATGTGGATTTGCTTGCCAGAATAACCAAGAAGAAAACCAAGTTTCATGATGTGAGGCTCCCAACACCGAAGAGTGGTGTGATGTGTCGATATGGTGTGATCGCGCAGTTTACGGGGGAACGGCCAGAGAACCCACCCTTGTGGTCAGCGGGTAGCACCGTGGTTCGGTTGCGAGAAGCCCCGCCTCAGAATCGGGACTGCAGCAATGGGGCGGGCTAATCGGAGTTGTGAAGCGTCGTTCGTGGACGTGGGACATCTTGGCCAGTTATGGCAATAACAATAAATCCTTATTAAACAGATTCTTAGAACGTATTGGTGACGCGCTGACTCAGGGTGTTGCCTGCAGATATGCGTCCAAAGTGAGGTGAAAGCGCCGGATCCGGGCCTCCTGATAATTCCCCAGCGTGATGCCCTTACGGGTCGCTTTAAGTCCCCGCTGCTGTAACTGCAGGTTGCCCGTGTCCTGATCGTAAACCGCGCCCAGCCACGCCAGTTCGTCGACTTCGGTGTAGGACTGCTCCACCGACAGACGCACGGGCTCAGGGGGGTCGGGATGCGTGGCGCCCTCGGGCAAGGGCTCCAGCATGAGTATCTCGAACAGGCAGCTGTCGACGTCATCGCCGATGGGCCTAAACCGATACGCCATTGAAATCAGTGTCCCTGGGAAGAAAAAGGCATTGGGGAACAGGTGGTACTCGATCGAGTCGAGCATTTCGCTGTCGGATACGTCGGAGAAGTCCACATTCAGTTGCGCGCCCATCTCGTCACGCAACAGCTGTGCGCCGACCGCCCGTGCCGTCTCACCGTCTTCCAGTGTGCGCTGGGTCACCGGCAGCCCTGCCAGTAATTCTTGCTCGGTCAAAGGTGGCTCGCGCCATTTATCGCCGGGGTAGTCCGAGAGGGATTCGGGGAAGTAATGGC
>JAHEJH010000209.1 GCA_024638905.1 Luminiphilus sp. | reverse complement strand
CGCCGACGACATAGAGCCCCGGCACATCGCTGGCACCATATTGATCGACCACCACGCCGCCGCAGGTGTAATGGGCCGCGGGGACAACGGGAATCCGGTCGCGGGTGATGTCAATGCCAAGTGCCAAACAGCGTTCATAAGCCTGTGGGAAGTGACGAGTAATCAGGTCTGCGGGCTGATGACTGATATCGAGAAAGACGCATTCGGAGCCGAGCCTTTTCATTTCAAAATCGATGGCTCTGGCCACAATATCTCGCGGTGCCAGCTCCTCGCGATCGTCGAAAGCGGACATGAATCGCTGGCCATCCGGGAGATGCAGCGTTGCCCCTTCACCGCGAAGCGCCTCGGTCATCAGGAATGATCGACTTTCCGGATGGTAAAGGCAGGTGGGGTGAAACTGGTTGAATTCCAGATTGGCCACCCGGCACCCCGCGCGCCAGGCGACCGCGATGCCGTCACCACTGGCACCGTCCGGGTTCGTGGTGTAACGATAGGCCTTGCTCGCACCCCCGGTCGCGAGCACGACGGCACCCGCGCTGACAGTTTCTACTGTGCTGTCGCCGGTACTCAGTAGGTAGGCGCCGCAGACTCGAGAGCCTGCCTTGATCACATCAACGAGACAGCGATCGGTGAGCATGGTGATGTTGGGGGCCTCGGCCGCTCGGGTAGCCAGCACCTCTGACAGCGCACGCCCGGTTTGATCGGCAGCGTGGATGACGCGGCGATGACTGTGCCCGCCTTCTGTCGTGAGGTGAAACTCGCGAAATTCGGCATCCTGCTGATCTTCGCGGAGATCGAAGTTCATGCCCTGTGATATCAGCCAGTCGACGATTTGCCGGCTGCGTCCGACCGTGAATTGCACTGCTGGCTCGTGACAGAGGCCCGCACCGGCGCTCAGCGTATCGCCAACGTGGGCCTGCACGGTATCGCGGTCGTGAAGTACTGCCGCCATCCCGCCCTGAGCCCAAAATGTTGATCCCGAACCCAGTTGGCTTTTTGACAGCACCGCCACCCTGAGCGATGTCGGTAACTGCAAGGCAAGACTCATGCCAGCGGCACCGCTGCCAATGATAAGCACGTCAAATCGGGCAATAGTCGACATATTTCGTAAGCCGGTGGTGCGCTGGGGGTGCGGTATAGTAGCGAGAACACAAAGTGTAATGTATCGGGAACTTTTTGCCTGCAGCGTGTTCTGAAAGGGCATTGGGTGTCCGGTGAGGCGGGCATCCCGGTATGTCGGGTAGAGTGAAGGCGCGGTTTTGACAGCCTCTGATACAGATCAGCAACTGGTTCAGAGGGCTCAGCGTGGCGACCTGCGAGCGTTTGATCTGCTGGTGTTGAAGTACCAGGGACGAATCGCCGCTTTGGTCAGTCGGTACGTATCAGACGCCGGCGAGGTGGAGGACGTCACACAGGAGGCGTTCATCAAAGCCTACCGGGCGCTGGGGAAGTTTCGCGGTGATAGTGCGTTCTACACGTGGCTGTACCGTATAGCGGCGAACGCGGCCAAAAACCATCTGGTCGCTAAGGGACGCAGGCCGGGTGCCGACGCGACCATTGAAGACGCCGAGGGATTTGAGGAGGGCGGAATGCTCTCGGAAAGTGCCTCTCCAGAGGCGCTGGCGATGGGCAACGAGCTGGCGGAGGTGGTTGAATCCGCGTTGAACGCGTTGCCTGATGAGTTAAAGGCAGCGTTGATGCTCAGGGAGTTCGACGGGCTGAGTTACGACGATATTGCGGATGTTTTGGGGTGCCCGGTGGGCACGGTCAGATCGAGGATATTTCGGGCGCGCGAGGCAATTGATCAGCGCGTGAAAGAGCAGATCAGTGGGGGCTCGGGTTTTAGATGACATCTAAAGAGAGAGACAGAGAGGGACTTTCCGCCTTGATGGATGGAGAGGCTCAAGAACTCGAATTGCGGCGGACGCTGGAGGCTGTAGCGGGTGATATGTCGCTGCGCGACCGGTGGCAGCGTCAGCATCGCGTGAGAGACGCTCTGCACGGACAGCTTGCCGGCCAGGCTGACATCGACGTATCAAAGGGTGTTCTTCAAGCGCTGGAGACAGGCAAGCCAGTGAGTCGTAACCCGGTCTGGAGTATGGCCGTCGCGGCGTCAGTGACGCTTGCAGTGGTAATGGGAGGTCAGCAACTTTTGTTGCCTTCGACAGCTGGATCGCCCGTGCCGGTGGTGAGTGAGCTGGGCGGCGCAGTGGTGCCGGTGCTCGGCGCACAACCGGTTCAGGCCAGTCTGGGTGGCAAAGCGCTTGCCGGGCCTGCTCAGCAAACGGTGACCGTTCCGGATTCCAGTCAGAATATCGCTGCGGTATACGATCGGCTTGCTCGTGACCGGTATCGTGCACTCAACGGCCGCCATGCAGCGGCCGCTGCCTATAATCATCCTGCGCCCTATATCTCCTATGTTCGCGTTCCGGAATCGCAGCTCGACACCAGCGCTGCAGAATAAAGGGCGCTGCCTGTCATCCGCAGCGACGCGAGTCGCCCTGTGTCTGCTTATGCCGACACTGGTTTTGGCTCAGCCCGATGTCGATTCACTCAGCGATCCGATCTGCAATCTCGACACTCCTCCTGAGCAGGCGCTGCTCAAGATGCTGCAGGCGTCCGCTCAGCAGCGATATGAGGGCACGGTGCTCTACGAGCGGGCAGGCAGCCGGCAATTTGTTACCGTCAGTTCGCCTGCCGATCATGCCGGGCAGGGCGTGTTGCGACGGATGAACGCGCAGGCTGACCCGCTGCCTGAGAACTGGCCCGTGCCGTTCGACTCCCCGCAAAGAGCCTGTGACGTTGCTGCGGTGTATTTGCCCACCCTCGAATCAGGGCGAACCATTGCTGGAAGAGCGACCCAAAGACTGACGTTACGGCCCCGCGATACCCTGAGATTAACCCATCTTATTGACATGGATAGCGTAACCGGATTGGCTTTGGCGATGGCGACGGTGGGCTCGGAAGGCAACATGCTGGAGCGCCACGAGTATGCATCGATCGAT
>JAHEJH010000206.1 GCA_024638905.1 Luminiphilus sp. | reverse complement strand
CTCACGACCACCCTGTGATTAACGGTTCGGTGATGCATGGCAATCTGGGGCAGGTGGAGCACTGACGTGACCACCAGCACCGCTTTCATCACCGAGCGCCGTGAGCGCACATTTTTAGTCTTGGCCGGCATCTTCCTGTCGGCCATGACGCTTCTTAATGTGGTGGGCATCACCCGCTTTATCCAATTTGGACCATTGGCACTGGCTGTCGGTGTGCTCCCCTACCCGCTCACTTTTCTCTGCACTGACTTAATCAGTGAATTGTATGGCAAGGCCCGCGCGAATTTTCTGGTCAGCGTGGGTCTGGGCATTAACCTCCTCATTCTGGGTGTGCTGACGCTGGGTGCTGTGGCGCCCTCAGTGCCTGAAGCAGTGATGCCTCCCTGGCAGGTACTGCAGCTGGCCGCCCCGGTCACGCTCCCGAATGGCACCGTGGTGGAGTCTGAAATCGGACTCTTCCAGCTGATTTACGCCACCACATCAGGCGCCGTTTTTGCCTCGATGCTGGCCTACATCGCCGCACAATACTGTGACGTGCAGCTTTACCACTTCTGGAAGCGGCTCACTCGGGGCAAGCACCTGTGGCTCAGAAATAACTTCAGCACGCTCTTAAGCCAACTGGTGGATTCCATCATGGTGGTGACCGTAACCTTCGGTGCGGCTTTTTTGGCGGGCGATATCGCCGCAGCCGCCCTAGTGACATTGGTCGGCAGCAACTACGCGTTCAAGGCGTTGTGTGCATTGATCGACACCGTGCCCCTGTATTTATTGGTGCATTGGCTGCGGGGCTATCTGCATCTGGAGTCTGGCGAGTACGCTATATCTCAGCCTGACGAAGTAGCCCCGACTCCCTAACGAACGGGATGGTCACGGCGCGGCACCGCGCCAGACTGAGCTGGTCGAGCTGATTGATAAAGTTCACGACGGCACGCGGGTGCCTTGGCAGTCTCAGCGAGCAGTAGCGAGCGACACCGTCCGAGAGCTCGATGCCCGCCTCCATACCGCGCAGCGCGAGTAGCTCGGCAATATGATCCTCTGTAAAACGGGGCATCTGAAAAACGGGCAGGCTGCTCAATCGAGAGCGGAGATCGGGCAGCGCCTCAAGCAGTTGCTGGGGCGCCTTATCCGCCGTCACAAGAAGCTGCGCGCCCGTCTCCCGTGAAGCGTTAAACAAAGCGAACAGTGCCTCCTGCCAGCCAGCCCGGGACTCCACGCAATCGATGTCGTCGATCGCAATGAGACGTGCGATCTCGACATCCGCCAGCACCTGCTCTGGCGCAAAGTCGACCAGATCGCGCAGCGGAATATAGCGGGCATCCAGCCCCTCTGCGTCGCAGCAGGCTTGCAGGATATGGCTCTTGCCCATCCCTTCACCGCCCCATACGAAGGCACTGTGCTCGGGCACCTGACCTCTCAGAAGTTGCTCAAGTGCCGCAGTCTCGGGACGACTGAGCCAGTTGCCCCAGGTTGCGAGATCTTCGCTACGCATTAGCAGCGGGATTTGGCCGGATTCTTGTGTCATCAGTTGTTCGATATTACCGGTCTACTCTCAAGGCGCTTGCCAGGCGAGCACCAATCCCTCATCGCTGTCCGGGTCGCTGCTCACCCAGATTAAATCGGTCCGCGAGGCCGTCAGCCTAATCAACGTCTCGGCATCGCCGACACCCTGCAGTTCAAGCGTCAAGGTGTCTCCCTGCACCGCCACGGGACGGACATGATCCAGGGTTTGAATCCCGCTGATGGCGGCCGTGACCGCCTGATAGTCGCCCCGGGTCACCACATTGGATACGCGAATCTGCAACGCCTGCTTCGCATTGTCTGTGGTCAGTGACACAGCGTACTGTCGGCGCATTTCCGCCATAGCCAGCGCTACGCCAGGGTCTATCAGTGCCTCCAACGAGCCCGCCTGCACGGATACCGCTCTCTCCACCGACACATCGCGATACACCCACTCACCGATATAGCGTCCGTCACTGAGACGAATCAATCGCCCCAGCAGCAGATGGGTCATGCCATAGCGCTCCGAGGCTTCAACAATGGGTCCAAAGTCTCGCCGCCACAGCCCATCCGGCGATACCAACACCGCATCGGACAGATCGTATAGAGGGCGTCTCAGCTTGACGCCCAGACCATCAAAGGTCTCGCTGAGGCGCTCCCAGAGAGGCTGTTCCACCGCAGTATTGCCAAAACGACGACCCGCGGGATCATCGATCACCAACCACAGCAAGATGGGCGGGCGAGCCTCTGCCCAGAAGGTGCCGTTCGCGGCTTTGATCAAGTTTTCCAAAACCACCCGGTCGATTTGCGCGACAAACCGGGTCATTCCACCAACCCGCTCAAACTGATACAGAGATAGCCGAGTGCGTGCCGAGGCCAATGCCGCCTCGACGGCGGGGTGTTGCAGCAAAGCTCGATCGCCGGACCGTTTTAAAAGCGCGGTCTGCAAGGCCTCCCTGGCCGCACGGTCGATAGTGTCCTCGCTGCGATCTTCAACCTCGATACGAATGACCACCTCGCCGCTCTGTGCCAGCGCACGCTGCGATAGGCCAGTCATCACAGAGGCAATAAGCAGGACGCAGATCGCCGCTCGAATAGCCAAGCAGCGGTTGGGGGCAAACAGGCAACTCACAATGCCCCTCCACCCCGAAGCCGGGCGCTGTTTGCCACTGAGGCACTGTATGTTTCCTGCTGCACTGACCGTGTCTTCCCTGGCGACCTGTTGGCGGTGCCGCTATCGGCGAGCCTTATTATCAACCAAAGTGCACCGCTTTGCTTTCCTCCATAGGGCCGGCAGATTACTATCTCACTTTGACTGGCAGAGACCACGGCATGGCCGATCGATCCTCCTCAGAACCCTCGCTGACCTATCGCGATGCCGGCGTCGATATCGATGCCGGCAATGCACTGGTGCAGCGCATCAAATCGGTCAGTCAGGCGACTCTCCGACCTGAGGTGCTGACCGGGCTGGGGGGATTTGGCGCGCTGTGCGCGATTCCACCGGGCTATAGCGAACCGATTCTG
>JAHEJH010000131.1 GCA_024638905.1 Luminiphilus sp. | reverse complement strand
TCCCAAATGCCGCCTTGTTGGGAGAGCCCCCCGCAGCACCTCAAGCCCACCGCTGTGGTCTCGATCAGCATGACTGATCACCAGCGTATCAATGCGTTCGATCCCTCGATGGGCCAGGTACGGGAGCAAAACTTTCTCAGCCTGTGTGAATCCATTTGGCTCACCAAACCCCGTGTCGTAGATCATCGTGCGGCCCCCAACCTGGACCACTAACGAGAGGCCCTGACCGACGTCGAGTAGCGTCATCGAATGGCTCGCTGCTGCCTGTTTCTCGGACCATGGAAACAGTGCCGCGATTAAAAAGGCGATCGATGCATAGCGGCGAGACTCTCCCCACAAGAGCAGCGCAAGCACCCCCAAAGAAAATTGCAGCATCCCCAGATTCGCTGTGATCACGGCCCAATATCGGCAGCACCCAAGGATCCAGTCAAAGCAGGTTCGCACTAGCAACCAGAGCTGGGCGCCGCACCACCACAGCTGCTCAGAAAAGGTAGGTGCTGCATCGAACAGAAGCAGGCCCACCAGACCCAGTGGCACCATGATCATGGTCACCACGGGCACTACAACGAGATTGGTGGCAACACCCAACAGGCTGGTCTCGCCAAACCAGAACAGGGTCATCGGTGCCATCAGAGCAATCATCTTGATCTGTGTCGCGATCAATGAGCGAATGCCCAATGACTGCCAAGGCATACAAACCAATAACCAGGTCGCCCCTGCACTGAGCCAAAAACTGGCGCCGAGCAATATTCGGGGATCCCAAAGCAGCATCGCGCTAATCACCAATAACAACCCGTGTCGTCCCGTCGTATTCCAGCCGAACAACTGGGGCAGTTGCGCGGCAACCAGCATCAGATAGGCCCGCATCACCGGAAAGCTGGCGCCTACCAAGGCCGCATAACACCCTGTCACTATCAGCGCGGATACAGACGCAAACGCCATGCCACCGCCGTCACCCGGAATACGCATTAATCGCCTTGGCAACTGAAACAGGAGAAAACTAAGGGACGCCAGCAGACCGATATGGAGCCCGCTGATCACCAGCACATGCACCACACCCAGATGCCGGAGATCACGCCACTCGCCCTGGCTCATGGAGCGGGTATCGCCCAATAGCAGCGCCCGCATCGCTGCCCAACCCTCGCCCTGGCGATCGGCCCACCCAGCCAGCACCCGCGAACGGAAATGGGGAATGGGTTGATGCAAAGGCGTTTGAATGAGTTGGCCCACAGGCGTCACGGCAGCGTCGATACCGCGACTCACCCAACGCGCCTGATCAGGCACGCTACCCGGATTGATTTGACTGACCAGCGGCTTGTACCGCCAGCGTCCGTGCACATGGGTGTCGTAGCGCAATGATGAACCAACCTCTTCAGCCTCTATGTATTGGGTCACCCTCACCCGCTTTGGACCCGCGCAAAGCCCGTCGCCAGCATGCGTGACCTCCATTTCAGCTGTCACACGCAGCTGTCCCGTCGCAAACAGCTGTTCACGAGGGAGGGTCACGATACGACCCGTCAGGCTCACCTCTTTCCCCAAACACTCCGCCGGCAGCTGGTGGGATAGCCAAATCGCGCCATTCGTTGCGCCACCAACCAGTCCCATTAAAAAAGCGACTGACGCCCATGTCCGGTGATATATCGCAAACGGCACTAACAGGAGGCCTAGCAGGCCCCCACCCGGTTCGGCAAAAATCAAACTCGCCGCAACACCGGAACAGAGCGCGGCCAGGTAGCGCTCTCGCAGATGCGAGATCGACAATAAAAATGGCAATCCAGTCATCCCAGCATCAGGCCACCGCACGAGATCCTGATTTCAATCAGACTGTCACTTTCTGCCGTAGATCACTGGTCAAAAATGAGTCGCAACAGACTATGATTGAGGCCTAACAAACGAGACGCGGCCACCAGCGGGATGCTCAAAAAACGCCTCAGAAAATGGGTTCCGACGCCGAGTAAGGTTCGGCAGAGTCGCTCGTTGAGAATTTTTGGCAGCTGGGTCGAAGACAGCCACCTCTGGCAATTGAGCCGACACACCACCGCCAAGGCATTTGGCATCGGCCTCTACTGCGCCATGCTCCCGGTCCCGGGGCAAATGATCATTTCAGTCGCACTGGCGATCGTCTTCACTGCCAACGTGCCGCTGAGCTTCTCGCTGATATTCATCACCAACCCGCTCACCATGCCCGCGATCTACTACGCCGCCTACAAGCTGGGCGCGTGGGTGCTCGGGACCGAACCGCTGGATATCGAGTTCGAGGCTTCGTGGACCTGGTTTGTGCAGAGCCTCGACGACATCTGGTGGCCGCTGCTGGTCGGTTCCCAGATTATGGGCGTGATCTGCGGCGTACTGGGGTACTGGTTAATCGATGCGATGTGGCGCAATGCCGTGTTACGCCAGTGGCAGGCGCGCCGCGCCCGACGACGTCAGTGAGCGAGCGTCTCCGCCACGGGTAATGACGCCGCGCGCAGTGCGGGTAACGTTGCCGCCAACACCGAGAGCCCAATGGCGATACCGGCAGTGGTCACGGCGTCCTGCCAACGAATATCAACCGGCACGAACGCCAGCGGATACACATCCGTCTGCAATAAAGGCGCCCCCAGCCACTGCTCGAGCATCACCGCCAGATCCGGTGCGTTTATCGCGAGCAAATGACCTAAGGCCACACCTGCTAATGCGCCCACAACACCAATCAGCCCGCCCTGTAGGAAAAATACGGCGGTGATATCGGCGCGCCTGCCGCCCATGGCCATCAACATGGCCACCGCCTTGCGTCGGTCCGTTACCACCAGCATCAGTGACGACACCACATTAAACGCGGCCACAAAGATCACAATGAACAGAATCAACCCTATCAGATCCCGCGACAGCTGAATCGCCGTGTACAAATTGCCATGGGTCGCTCGCCAGTCGGTGACCCTCACATCTGAAGGCAGCATTTGGGCGATCTCCCAGCGCCAACGGGTCGCCGCAAACACGTCTTCGAGTTGCACCGCCACACCACGGCGGATACTGGCCCCTGCCCCAAGCGCCGCCAGTGCATCAACATGCACCAATGCCAAGATCTCATCGAGCTCGGTCCCCGAATCCAGCACGGCACTGAGTTGAAGGCTAAGCGGCCGATACGCCGTCTGATTCTCCTCGGGCAAAATAAACGTTACCCGATCACCCACGCTCAAATTCAGGCGCTCGGCCATCGAGGCACCCAGCACGAGTGACTCGGGGTGCCAATCGGGAATGCCCGGCACCAACAGCGACCCGTAAGGCGCCAACGCCGACCGCTCCAGGCCCGTTAGCTGCGCCGCTGACACCGTCTGACCCCGCATCAATAGCGCCTCTGCAACAATGAAGGGCCTGACCGAGGCAATGTCGGGATCCTGCAGAAGGATTTCGGAGAGGGTTGTCAGAGGCTCTGCATCACCCGCGGTGGTCGCCTGAACATGGGGCAGTAGCGACAGAATCCGTTCGCGCATCTCCCGCTCAAACCCGTTCATGACCGACTGCACCGCCAGCAGTAGCGCAATGGCCAGCGCCATACCAACAATCGAGACGCGGGATAAGAAAGCCGACAAGCCCTTGCCCGGATCCAGCGTCTGGCGCAGCGCGATGCTCCAACGTAACGACCAGGGCACTAGCGCGCCTCCAGTCGACCGTTCGCAAGGGTCAGCTGCCGATCCATACGCTGAGCGATTGCCGGGTCATGGGTAACCACAACAAAGGCGGTATCGCGACCATGGAGCGCACTCATGGCGGCGAGCACCTGCTCAGCCGTATCCGGATCAAGGTTGCCCGTGGGTTCATCCATGAGCACACAGGCGGGCTCGTTGACTAACGCACGCGCAATAGCTACCCGTTGACGCTCACCGCCTGACAGCGCCGCCGGTCGATGGTTCAGGCGCTCTGCCAAGCCCAATTGCACGAGCAATGCCTTAGCCTTCGCTTCGGCCTCCTGCTTTGGGGCGCCCCCAATTCTCGCCGGCATGGCCACGCTCTCGAGTGCCGTGAACTCGGGTAACAGGTGATGCATCTGAAAAACAAAACCCAGTCGCTGGTTCCGCCACTGACTCCGCTCATTTTCCGACATGCGGGAGAGCGACTGCCCGGCGACAGATACCTCACCCGTAGTGGGTGTATCGAGGCCTCCAAGCAAGTTCAGCAAAGTGGATTTACCTGCGCCCGAGGCGCCCACAATCGCCAGCCACTCACCCGCCGACACCGACAGCGCCAACCCATCGAGCACAACAATTTCTCGCCGGGCGTCACGATAGGTTTTACCCAGCTCAACGGCCTCGAGCACGGCACGATCAGACATAGTTGAGTACCTCTGCCGGTGGCACCTGCGCTGCACGCCATGCGGGATACACACTGGCCAGCAAGCTCAGAACAAAGGCAACGGTGACCACCGCCAAAACATCTCCCCACAGCAGCGTGGATGGCAAACCGCCGATGTAATACACGGCAGGGTCAAACAGCACCAGACCAAACGCCTGCTCCACCCACAGGGAAAGATCAGAGATCGTGGTCGCCAGCGCCACCCCTGCCACCGCCCCGAGCGAAATACCCAGTAGCGCAAGTAAAAGCCCATGACCCAAAAACAGCATGAGCAGCTTCTTAGCAGGCAAACCCAGCACCTGAAGAATCGCAATGTCGCCGCGCTTTTCGGTCACTGACATGGTCAAGGTAGCGATCAGGTTGAATGCCGCAACCAGAATGACGGAGGTCAGTAATATCCCGACCGTGATCTTCTCCATTTTTATCGCAGCAAAAAGGGAGCCTTGGGAGCTGCGCCAGTCGCGGAGCTTGGTCGACTCCCCGACCAATGGAAGAATTGCTGCACTGACCTGTGGCACCAGCTCGCGATCGCTCAACCGTAATTGAATACCTTGGGTACCTGCAGAACCGAGCAGCTTGCGCGCCGTTGCCTCTGCGACATAAGCAACCTGGGCATCAGGCGGCGCGCCGACAGCGAACGTGCCGACCACCCGAAGCGATCGGCTTTTGGGAAACACCCCCATCGGGCTCACGGTTAATCGCGGCAGCAAGATGTCCACATTATCGCCGGGCCGCACGCGCAAAAGTCGCGCCAAATCAGCACCCAGGATGACGGAAAATGGCTCCAGTTCGAGCGCCTGTAGGTCGCCAAAGGTAATGTGCGAGTCGAGGTCGATCACATCGCGCAATCCCGATTGCGGCGCGCCCACTATCTGAACACCCCGACTGTGCCCCGCGTGGCGCAGCAGGGCCGTGCCCTGATGAAAAGGGGTCGCCGCGACCACGGCAGGCTGCTGGGTCGCGGCCGTCAGCAGATCACCGAGTGCCGCCTCGCTCGGGTTCGCGGGCTCGAGGACCATGTCCGGCGTCACAGTGAGCAAGCGCTGATAAAGCTCACCACCAAATCCATTCATGACCGACAGCACGGTAATGAGCGCCGCAACACCCAGCAGCATCCCCAAAAGGGAGGCGAGCGCGACAAATCGGGTAAAGCGGCGTTGGCCGCCACCGAGCGTGAAGCGAATAATCAAATCCCAGGAGAGCGGCATAGGGCTCGCAGCCGGTTCAGGCGCGCTAGAGCGCGATCCCGCTTCGTTCAGCGACCGTCCCGATTCGGGTCATATTGTCGTACCGGTGCCGGCTCCATATTGCTCTCGCACCGCTGGGGGTCACCACCACAAATCTCGCAGTCCTGATCAATGCCCACTGCTCCGAGTCCACCACAGGACCCTTTAATGGGGCCTCGACCAAAGATCACGCCAACCGCCATTGCGGCCATGATGGCCATAAACACCAACAATGCGAGTACAAATGTCATGCTTCATTCTCCCGGTTGCGGCGCTTCATGAGCCCCCCTCAGCCACCCATTGTGCCATGGCCGGGCTGGAAAACACCTCCAGCGTGTCGCCGGAGCGCTTGAGCAGATAGACCGCGAGGCCGCGCTCTTCGGCGAGCACCATGGCCTCGGCGGAACCCATAACGGTCAGTGCAGTCGCCCACGCGTCCGCCATCATTGCAGAGCCGTGCACTACTGTCACGGATACCACGTCATGCTGAATCGGGTAACCGGTGCGTGGATCAATCAGGTGCGAGTAGCGCTCCCCGTCGCGCTCAAAGAAATTACGGTAATCACCCGAGGTGGCGATACCCGTATCAGTCACCGCCAGCGCCGCTTGAATACCGCCGCGCGTATCGGCATCCGGGCGCTCGACCGCGATACGCCAAGCGTCTCCCCGCGGGCTTGCACCCCGCACCCTGACCTCGCCGCCCACCTCGAGCATAAAATGGGGAATACTGAGGTCCTCAAGCGCATCGGCCCCCAGATCCACTGCATAGCCTTTGGCCAGTGATGAAAAGTCGAGCTTTAATCCAGGCGCCCGTTTGCTCAAGGTGCGCGTGGTCGACTCCCAGTCGAGCTGCGCCACACCCACCTGACTCCGCGTCATCTCAATATCGGCGGCATCGGGAAACTGTTTGGGGCCCTCTGGCCCGAAACCCCAGAGGTCCGACAAGGCACTCACACTCACGTCGTAGGCGCCCCGGGTCGCCACAGTGAGCTCGAGGGCCGCCGACAACACATAGGTGAAATCCCAGTCGACCTCGATCGGCGTTTGCGCTGGCAGCGAATTGAACTCACTGATCAGGCTCGCGGGATCGTAATGATTCATGCTCTCGTTCACCAAGGCGAAGGCTGCATCGATATCTGACTGAACTTGCGCAGGGCTGATCTCGTCAGGAGCACCGAGGTAGGTCAGCGACCAGGTCGTACCGAAGATAGCGCCGCCCATCTGCACTGGCCGCTCATCTGCCGCACAGCCCGCCAGACAGCAAAAGGCCAGCAATAGAGCTGGCCTCATGCAACGTATATTGAGCAGTAGCGTCATCCGCCGAAGTCGTCGAGGAAGATGTTCTCCCGCTCTACACCCAGATCCAACAGCATGTTGATCACGGCGGCATTCATCATCGGTGGACCACACATATAGTACTCGCAGTCTTCAGGCGCAGGGTGGTCCTTCAGGTACTGCTCATAGAGCACGTTGTGAATGAAACCCGTCAGGCCGTCCCAGTTGTCCTCAGGCTGCGGATCTGACAAAGCAACGTGCCACTCAAAATTCTCGTTTTCTGCGTCGAGCCCGTCGTAATCCTCGACGTAGAACATCTCTCGCAGTGATCGTGCGCCGTACCAGAAGCTGATCTTGCGATCGGTCTTGATGCGTTTCATCTGGTCAAACAGATGTGACCGCATCGGTGCCATACCCGCGCCGCCGCCAATGAACACCATTTCTGCGTCAGTTTCCTTAGCGAAGAATTCGCCAAACGGACCGTACACGTTCACCTTGTCGCCGGGCTTCAGGTTAAAGGTCCAGCTGGACATGATGCCGGGCGAAATGCCTTCGCTACCAGGTGGTGGCGTGGCGATGCGGATATTGAACTTCACCACACCCTTTTCTTCGGGGTAGTTGGCCATGGAGTAAGCGCGGATAGTGGTGTCCTTGCAGCTAGACTCCATATTGAAAAAGCCAAAGCGTTCCCAATCGCCGCGGTACTCTTCTTCAACATCAAAATCGCTGTACTTGACCGAGTGGGGCGGGCACTCGAGCTGAACATAACCACCGGCACGGAAATCAACGCTCTCCCCTTCGGGCAGTCGCAGCACCAGCTCTTTAATAAAGGTCGCGACGTTTTCGTTGGACTCGACCGTGCACTCCCACTGCTTGACCCCAAATACCTCTTCGGGGACCTGAATCTTGAGGTCCTGCTTGACGGGTGTCTGGCAAGAGAGCCGCCAGCCGTCGTTGGCTTCACGTCGAGTGAAGAAAGACTCTTCGGTAGGCAGCATCGCACCGCCACCCTCTTCCACAACACACTTGCACTGCGCACAGGTACCACCGCCGCCACAGGCGCTCGCCAGGAAAAGGTCGGCATCGGCGAGTGTCTGCAGGAGCTTGCCACCGGCCGGCACCTCGATCGTGCGCTCGCCATTGATCTCGATACTAATATTGCCGCTGGCGACCAACCGGCTCCGCGCCGCTAGAATCACAAGCACCAATGCCAAAATAATCGCGGTGAACATGCTGGCGCCGTAAGCGATTGTCATATCCATCGAATCTGAGCTCCTGTCCGTCGCCTGTTAAATATCGATGCCACCGAAAGACATGAAGCCCAGAGACATCAGCCCAACGGTAATAAACGTAATCCCCAAGCCCTGCAGCCCATCGGGCACGTCGCTGTACTTGAGTTTCTCGCGGATACCCGCGAGCGCCACTATAGCCAAAGCCCAGCCCACACCGGCACCCGCTCCGAACACGGCGCTCTCTGCAAAATTAAAGCTGCGCTCCATCATCAAGAGCGACGCACCCAAAATAGCGCAGTTCACCGTAATCAACGGCAGGAACACGCCCAGCGTCGCGTAAAGCGCCGGCACGTACTTATCGAGGAACATCTCGAGGATCTGCACCAGTGCAGCGATCACGGCGATGTAGCTGAGCAGATGCAAAAAGCTCAGGTCTACGTCGGGCAGACCCGCCCAGGCCAGTGCGCCGTCAGAGAGCAGATTGTTAAAAATCAGGTTATTTACCGGCACAGTGATCGACAGCACCACGATCACGGCAACACCTAGACCCGCTGCAGTCGCGATTTTTTTCGATACCGCAAGGAAGGTACACATGCCGAGGAAGAAGGCCAAAGCCATGTTTTCAATAAAGATGGCCCGTACAAAGAGACTCAGATAGTGCTCCATTACGCGCTCTCCTCTGCCGGGTTGTGGTGGGCGATCCTGAAGTCAGGCTGTTCCACCTGCTCGGTGTTCACCGCGCGAATCGCCCAGATCAAGAGACCGATCAAGAAGAAGGCACTCGGCGGCAGCAACAACAGGCCGTTGGCCTGATACCAGCCACCCTCGGTGACCAGCGGGAAGATTTCCACGCCAAACAATTTGCCGGTACCAAACAGTTCTCGTACCACTGCCACCACAAGCAACACAAAGGAATACCCCAGTCCGTTACCAAAGCCATCGATAAAGCTCGGGACCGGTGGGTTCTTCATGGCAAACGCTTCAGCCCGTCCCATCACGATGCAATTGGTGATGATCAGGCCAACGAACACTGATAGCTGTTTGGAGATGTCGTAGGCCACCGCCTTGATCACCTGATCTACCACGATCACCAGCGAGGCAATGATCGTCATTTGCACGATTATGCGAATGCTCGAAGGAATGAATTGCCGAATGGTCGAAATAAAGAAGCCGGAGAATGCCGTCACCACCGTCAGTGCGATGCACATCACCACCGTGACGCGGAGAGAGGTCGTCACCGCCAGCGCCGAGCAGATACCCAGTATCTGCAAGGCAATCGGATTGTTCTTGAAAATGGGGTCGGTCAGCGTGTCGCGCATACTCATGAGGCTGTCCCCCGTCGCAGGTTCTCAAGCAACGGCTTGAAGCCCTGCTCACCCAGCCAATAGCGCACCAGTTTATCCACGCCCTTAGTCGTCAGCGTTGCACCTGAGAGGCCGTCCACCTGCCATTGCTTCTCATCGGAACCCATTGGCACCGAGCCTTTCAGCACCTGAATGGCCACCTGATCACCCTGGTAAACCAGCTTGCCGGGCCAAATCGACTTCCAGTTGGGGTTATCGATTTCCCCACCAAGACCGGGGGTCTCGCCGTGCTCGTAAAATCCGAGGCCCGCGACCGTGTTGCCGTCAGACTCCAACGCCATAAAGCCGTACATGGTTGACCACAAGCCGTAGCCCCGGATCGGCAGGATAATTTTGTCCAGACCGCCCGCATCATCGCGCACCAGATACACCAGCGCCTGATCTTCGCGACGCACCAGCTTGGCGGGATCCTCGTCACCCGCTAGCGCGCGCGACTGGGCGGGGTCTTTTGCCGCCTCGCGCTGGTCAAAACTCGCGGGGTCAACGCCGTCAACGAAGCGTCCCTCATCGAGGTCCACAACGCGGGTTTCCACCTGCTCAAACTGTTCCTCCACCGACATCGACGGATCAAGCAGTCCCGCCGCCATCAGGATATTGCGCTTCAGATCCAGAGTTTTGTTAGCTTGCTGTGCAGGCTTTAGCAGCACCGCCGCGGTGGAGACCACCATGGAACACACCAAGCAGAGCCCCAGCGCAACCGTGAGGATGCGTCCCAGCCCTTCTCCACTAGCTGACACGGGCAGCCCTCCTCTTGATATTGGCGCTAACAGCAAAATGATCAAATAGTGGCGCAAACAAATTGGCAAACAGGATTGCCAGCATCATGCCCTCCGGGAACGCCGGGTTGACCACACGAATCAGCACACACATCACGCCGATCAAAATGCCGTACAGCCAGCGGCCCCTATCAGTCATTGCGGACGAAACAGGGTCAGTCGCCATAAAGAAGGCGCCGAAGGCAAAACCGCCGACCACCATGTGCCAGTGCCATGGCATCGCAAATGCGGGATTGGAAGCTGACCCCACGCTATTGAGTAGCAACGCGAAGCCGATCATGCCGGCGAAACATCCCGCCACCACGCGCCAAGACGCAATCCCCTGAAGAATCAGAAACAATCCACCGATCATGATCATCAGGGTCGAGGTCTCACCAATAGAGCCCGGGATAGTGCCCACAAAGGCATCCCACCATGTGTAGGCTTCAGTCAGGCCCGCCATACCCTCAGCCGCGACCACACCCAGAGGGGTGGCACCAGAATAGCCGTCGACCGCGGTCCATACCGCATCACCAGAGATCTGCGCGGGATACGCGAAGTACAAAAACGCCCTGCCGGTGAGCGCCGGGTTCAAGAAGTTCTTGCCGGTACCGCCGAATACCTCCTTGCCAATGACCACACCGAAGCTGATGCCCATAGCGGCCTGCCACAGGGGTAGATCAGGCGGTAGTGTCAGGGTGAACAAAATAGAGGTGACAAAAAAGCCTTCATTAACCTCGTGACCTCGCCGCATGGCGAACATTACTTCCCAGAAGCCGCCAACGATAAAGGTCACCAGATACAGCGGCAGAAAATGCACAAGACCATAGAGCATGTTGTGCCAGATATTCGCGGCGTCGTGCCCGCCCAGCGCTGCCACAATCCCGCCCCGCCAGCCGTCCAGCGTACCGCCCGAGAGTGCCAATACGTCGTTGGCCTGAAGACCAATGTTGTACATGCCGTAAAACATGGCCGGAAAAGTCGCCAGCCACACCGTGATCATGATGCGTTTCAGATCAATGCCGTCCCTCACGTGGGCATTGGCGCGGGTAACGCTGCCGGGAGAATAAAAAATCGTATCTACGGCCTCGTAGAGTGCATACCAACTCTCGAACCGACCTCCTGGCTTGAAGTGCGGTTCAATCGCATCCAGCTGTTGTCGCAGTCCCATGTGTCAGCCTTCCTTCTCAATTCGCGTCAGGTTATCCCTGAGAATTCCGCCGTATTCATATTTGCCCGGACACACATAGGTGCAGAGCGCCAGGTCCTCTTCATCAAGCTCAAGGCAACCCAATGCCTGCGCCGTCTCGGTGTCCCCCACCAACAGGGCTCTCAATAACTGGGTGGGCAAAATATCCAGCGGCATCACTTTTTCGTAGGCGCCCACAGGCACCATCGCGCGCTCGGACCCGTTGGTGTTGGTCGACATGGCTAAAGGCTTACTACCGAACCAGCTCGACAAATAAATCCCCATCACGGAGTGCTTGTTAACACCCGGCGAGAGCCAACCCATGAACGCCCGGTCACGCCCCTCGGGCAGCAAGGCGACCTGTTGGTGGTAGCGGCCCAAATAGGCGGTATCGCTTTGCACCGCTCTGCCACCCAGTACCGAACCGGATAACAACCGGGCGTCGTCTCCTTCACTCTCGCCGGCAACCAGCGCCTGCAAATCTGCCCCCACCCGGCTCAACACCAGTCGTGGGCGACTCACCGAAGGACCGGCCAGGGCAACGACACGCTCGACATAGAGCGCACCATCCAAAAACAGTCGCCCCACCGCGATCACGTCCTGATATGCGATAGTCCAGGCTATTCGCTCTGCGGATGCGCCCATCAAGAAATGGACGTGCGTTCCCGCGAGTCCCGCGGGATGTGGCCCGGCAAAATCGTGTCGGGAGACGCGCTCATGCGCCGCCTGTGGCATGTCAGCGCCGGGCGCCGTGCAGAGATACACAGGGCAATCAACCAGGTTAGCGAGCAGTGTCTGTCCGAGCTCAAAGGCTTCCGCCTCTCGCGCAATCACCTGCTGCGGGTCTGGCGCGTGGGGATGCGTATCAATTGCGGTAATAAACAGCCCGGCCGGGCTCGTCGCAGGGTCCGCAACGCGACCATAGGGTCTCGCTCTCAGAGCAGTCCACTGTCCAGACTGAATCAACTGGCTCTTGATGGCCTCAGCTGGCAGCTCGCGCGCCGCTTCGGCAGTATATTGGTCAAACGACGCGGCCTCGTCGCCATCAATCTCGACGACCACTGACTGGAACGCGCGCTTTGCGCCGCGATTAATGGCGGATACACGCCCACCGGCTGGCGAGGTGTAGCGGACTCCTTCGCACTTCTTGTCGCTGAACAGCAGGTCGCCCCGCTTGACGACATCCCCTACCTGCACGGCCATGGTGGGCTTCATACCGTGGTAGTCCGCACCCAACAATCCGGTCGCGCGCGTGGACACAGAGGTATCCAATTCCCCCGACGGCGCACCGGCCAGAGGGATATCCAAACCACGCTTGATTTTTATCATGTCGCTGCTCATTTGCCTGTCCGCGTTTTCCGCCAAGCACACCTTTGCCTGCACCGCATGCCGAAGTCGTTACTTCAGGGCGGCGCTGACACTGTCACACTCGGGGTAAACCCCCCACACATGGTGCACGTACTGCAGACCGGGGGCTTCTGTGGGCCGGGCCGTGAGGCTCTCGTCGGTCGCGCGTATTCTATTCGACTTGCCCCGCCAAGGCCAACCCGGAAAGACGGTAAAATCAGAGCGGATACGAACCTTGTGCGGGGTATGTCTGGTAACGGATACCCCCCATTTGCTCCAGTACACGGTAGACCTGGCAACTGTATCCGTACTCGTTGTCATACCACAGATACAACACCGCCTGATTACCGTTCACGATGGTCGCTTTCGCATCAAAGACGCAGGCCGCACGGGAACCAACGAAGTCGCTCGACACCACCTCGGGCGAATTCGAGTAATCGATCTGTTTTTTCATACTGGAGTGCAGCGCCGTCTCACGCATGAACTCATTCAACTCGTCTCGATTGGTCGGGCGGTTCAACGTCAAATTGAGGATCGCCATAGACACATTAGGGGTGGGTACGCGGATCGCGTTACCGGTGAGCTTGCCCTCCAGCTGAGGCAGCACTTTTGCAACGGCCTTGGCAGCGCCCGTCTCGGTCAGCACCATATTCAGCGCTGCGCTACGCCCACGCCGCTCAGCCTTGTGATAGTTATCGATGAGGTTCTGGTCGTTGGTGTAAGCATGCACCGTCTCAACGTGCCCGGCATTGATGCCGTACTCGTCATCCGCTGCCTTCAGCACCGGTACGATGGCGTTGGTGGTACAGGAAGCAGCCGACAAAATCGTGTCGTCGTCGGCAATCTCGCTGTCGTTGATGCCCGCGACAATATTTTTGATATCGCCCTTGCCGGGCGCAGTCAGGATCACCTTTGCTGCACCCTTGGCCTGAAGATGCCGTGATAAACCGGCCTCGTCACGCCACACCCCGGTGTTATCAATCACGATACAGCGATTGATCCCGTACTCGGTGTAATCGATTTCCTCGGGCGAATCCGCATAAATCACCTTGATCTCATTACCGTTGGCAACAAACGACTGGCGCTCTTCATCGACCCGGATCGTGCCCTGAAAAACGCCATGGACCGAATCGCGCCGGAGCAAGCTGGCGCGCTTGAGAAGGTCGTCCTCAGCCTTGCCTCGCCTCACCACTACGGCCCGCAAGCGCAGGCTGTCACCGCCGTCGGTTTTGGCGATCAGAATACGTGCCATCAGTCGGCCAATGCGACCGAATCCGTACAGCACCACATCGACGGGCGCATCGACGGGCTTGTGGGTTGAGCCCACCAGATACTCGAGCTCCTGAGCGACATACTCTTCGATACTCAATCCCTCTCCCGCGCCCTTGTCGTAGTAAGCAACGGCAAGCCTGCCGATATCGAGGTGGCAGGGGCCAAGATTTAATTGACTGACAGCATCAAGCACAGGGGCAGTCTCAAACTCGGACAGCTCGTTGGCCTCCATCTGCCTGACCCAGCGATGGCTCTTCATGATGTCGAGGACAGATTGATTCACGAGTGACCGGCCATAGATGTAGCTCTTCACGTTGCGCTCGCGGGACAGATTGCCCACTACAGGAATGATGGCCTCGGCCAGGGCCTCACGCTCTTTCCAGTCGGAAAAATAATCATCGGGGCGCGGGCGTTTTCTGTCGTCTGTCACGGGGGCTCCTATTTATCGTTATCGGAGGTTAGAGTAACTCGGTCGCGATCATGCCCAGCATTGGCAGTCGCCCTAGCCTCTTCGGCCGGCGCGTATTATCAGATCTGCACCCGCACCGAAGCAACCTCAACCGCACTTTTTCGGTGGTTGCGAACGAGCCTCGCTACTAAAATGACTGTCCCCGCTGATGACTGACGCTATGTTTCACCTTCTGATCAAAGACACCCCTTGGCCTACTAAGGCGGGCACCCGCACTGCCCTAGGCCCCCTACCCGGTGCGGGCAGCACCGCGGCCATCGCTGAGCTGGCCACGCGGGCCGATATAAAACGGCCCATCGTGGTGCTGGTTGCCAGCTCAACTGAGGCGCATACGCTGGAGCGAGAGCTACCGCTGTTTTTAGCCAACCCCTTACCGATACTGACCCTACCCGACTGGGAAACGCTGCCCTACGACCACTTTTCTCCGCATCAAGACATCGTGTCGCAGCGGCTCCGCACCCTCTACGAGCTACCGAAGCTCAGCCATGGCATCGTGATCCTGCCCATCACCACCGCCATGCTGCGGACGCCCCCCCAGCACTACATAGAGGGCAACACTCTGGACCTCAGTGTGGGTGAGACCTTTGATTCAGATAGCTTTACCAGAAGCCTCGCGCTGAATGGCTACCGCGCTGTTGAGACGGTTTTCGAGCATGGTGAGTTTGCGGTGCGCGGCGCGCTACTGGATGTGTTCCCGATGGGTAGCGAGACGCCCTACCGCATTGATCTGCTGGATGAC
>JAHEJH010000303.1 GCA_024638905.1 Luminiphilus sp. | reverse complement strand
CGACCAGTGCGCGAATAATTTAGCGACTCCGTAGGGGCTGCGGGGGTAAAAAGGCGTCGACTCTGACTGCGGCACGGCCTGCACTTTGCCGAACATCTCCGACGTCGATGCCTGGTAAAACCGGATGGCGGGGTCAACTGTACGGATGGCTTCCAGCAAATTCAGCGCGCCCACGCCGGTAATCTCGGCGGTGGTGATGGGCTGCTCGAATGACACCCCCACAAAACTCTGCGCCGCGAGGTTATACACCTCTTGGGGTTCGGCCTTCTCGAGCAAACGGATAGTGGAAGACAGATCCGTCAGATCGTATTCCACGAGTTTGAGGTTGGGATGTTCAGTGATACCCAATTCGTCAAGACGCCAGAAGTTGACCGAGCTGGTTCTGCGATAGGTGCCAAAGACGGTGTAGCCTTTTTCCAGCAGAAGCTGAGTGAGGTAGGCGCCGTCTTGCCCGGTAATGCCCGTTACGACGGCTCGGTTTCTGTTGTCCGACACGGTGGAGATTCCTTCATGGCCAGTCATCAAAAGCGGCGTAGGCTGCTTTTGTGCGTTGTGCTGCAGGGTTATTGCGCGCTTGAGCTTGAGGCCCGCAGCACTGCGTCACAGCGGCGAGAGTCTAGCATTGATTGGGCCGGGCGGGCGATGCTCCCCCCAGGCGCTCATCGAGTTAAGGGCAGCTGGTGATAAAGGTCCCGGACCCCCTCGGCTGAGGCTTCAATCGTCAGTGCCGCAAGGAATTTCTGGCGGCCATTCTGGCCCAGGGTGGCGGCCAGCTCGGGGTTGTCACGTAGCTGGCATAGCGCCTCGGTCAGGCCATTGATGTCATGGGTCGGTGCGACCAGGCCGGTTTTACCGTCTTCCACAAGCCACGACATGCCCGACCCTTCAATGTCTGAAACCACGCAGGCTTTGGCGGCACTCATCGCCTCTAAAAGCACCATCCCGAATGATTCGGTCCGATCAGTAGAGGGCAAACAAAGGCAGTCGCAACGCGATAACAACGTGTCCTTTGCTTTCTCATCAAGCAATCCATGAAATCGCACGCGTGCAGCGAGGTTGAGTGAATCGGCGAGGCGCTCCAGTGACCGGGTCAGTTCGCCGTGGCCCACCAGATCCAGCGTAATCCCCTCGGTTTGAGCCATTGCCCGCAGCAGAATGTCGAACCCTTTGTAATGGGTCATCCGGCCAATTGCGAGCACGTTGAGGTGTCCCTCTGTTGCGGCGCTAGCTTCGCCCGCGCTCGCAGGCACCACTGCCGAATCATTGCGCGTTTGGTCGCCAAATCTGTCGTCAATGCCGAGCGGTATTACCGCGCATTGGTTCGCGATCTTGGCAAGAGGTTGACTGGTCGCAAGATAGGGCGGGGATGACACCACGACCTTGGCAGCTTTCTTTAGCAGTGCTGACTCAAGAGGGGCGTAAAACCGGTAAGCGAGCCGTAAAAGCCAGTGACTCTTATCTGTCAGTACATCGGACTGCCAATGAATCACCCATGGCAGGCGTCTCGCGGATGGCAGGGCCAACGCCCAAAACGCAGAAGGGTTGGGCAGGTGCAAGTGCAGAACGTCAGGCTGCTCCCGCTTGATTAACTGGCGCAGGAGCCACGGAAAAGTGGGGCTGATGGGTGTAAAGAGGAGCCGGCACCAGGTCGCCGCCCTGACGACACGGAGCGCGATGCCATTCGCTGAGAGCGATTCCTCTGAGGAATGCAGACTGATCTGCGACTGATGTACCAGCACTGAGGGTGTGACGTTCAGCGTTGCCAAGGCACACACGAGACCGTGAAGGTAGGTTTCCATGCCGCCAACCTCGGGCGGGAAATACTTGCCGACGTGTAATACTTTTTTTGCCGTCGCGGGCGTGCTCATTCAATTTCCGGGGACAGCAGTACATACCCCTCTCCAGATTGGCGGGGCCGCAGTGAAGAGATGCGCGCGAGCTCAGCCGCTTTTTCTTGTAGCTGAGAGGTGTCTTTTCCGAACAGCACTACGGTTCCCGGAAAGTCTGTCACGGCTTGGGTCAAGGCTGATGCATCAATCGCCGCGGCACTGGTAGGCAACGTCATGAAAGGAAGGCGCTGCGCCTCAAACTGGCTGAGCGGATCAAGGCTTGTGATGAGCATGGGTGCCGCTTTGCGGGTTGGACTTTCCTTTATCGACGCAACGAGCGGGTTCAGATGTGCGCCATCGAGTTGCACCGTGTCAGCCGGGGTATCAGCGCCCGCTGGCGGATCTCGCATCAGTGCAGCGACCTGATTGAGATGCGCACTGCTCCCAAGTAGCCACAGGCCCGATACGGCCAGCAACATGCCACTGACCGCTGCACTTCTGCTCGGGGGTGCCAGCCACCACCAAGCAAGCCCCAGCACGACAATAAGCATGAGCGCCGCCACTAGCACCCGCTGCAGGCCAACGGGCGCTGCCAAATGTCCTGTTGTGGTATTGATAATGCGGTGACTAAGCGGGGCAGGCGTCATCCAATGATGAATCAGTGCGGGCGTGGCCTCTAGCAACGAATCGGTAAGTGTTACCGAACCTATCGCCGCCTGATCAAAATTCTGGGGCTTCGCGAGGAAGCCCATTTCTGCTATCGGCCGCTGCCAGAAGTCCTGATATTCCGACATATCCAGAACTGACCGCCCGGAGAGGGGCAAAGGCGTGGAGTGCACACCCGGCTCGTCATTGTTGATCCAGTAGAACGAGAGTGTTTCCGGCGTTTGCATCCAGGACTGGCTGACCACATATCGAGGTTGTACCGCGTTGCGGCGCGGCAAAGGAATCGCCGCAACGCCAACAGGTACATTGTTGCCTTGGAACTGATGACCCTTTTGGGTTTTCTGGAGCCGACCGACCACTGCCCGGAGTTCGCCAGCCGACACAGTCTGGATGGTCGCCTTGGTGCTCTGCGGTGTGCCCCACGACGACATAAAGAGGGTCAGTGGCAGCGCCACGGCCAGCGCCAGGATGAGCCCGGTGCCAGCCACCGCAGCAAACAGCACAGTGCGGAACTTTCCCTTGCCCCCGTCAGGCCGTGTTGCCAGGGCGGTGGT
>JAHEJH010000118.1 GCA_024638905.1 Luminiphilus sp. | reverse complement strand
CCACAGGGGGGTCCATGGGACACAAGCTTATCCGAGGAGCGATCGAGTACACCAGCCGCAAACCAGAGCGAATGGGTGAGGTCAGAGGACGCGAGGTCTTCTCGCTCAGCTGCCAGCCAGACGGCACGGATGTACTGCTCGCTCACTGTGAGATTGACGACGCCCCCAAGGTGACGCGGGACGTCTGCCTCGCGCTGCGACATGCGGACTCCAGCCCGATTGACTGCTCGGTGCGGCTATCGGTTGGCGGACAGTTCGAGGGCTCGGGCTGGATGCGCTTTGCCAAGGGTTACGCCGAGTGTGAAACCTTCAACGTGCGGGATGGGCGGATCAGTCAGGAGCTTGAGACCGAGGGTCAGGTCGGCTGGTTACAGAGCCACCCCATCATCGGCGATGCGCTGCTCATGCGGCTCTATCCGCTGGAGCAAGGCCCCGGCGTTCACTCATTGAAGAACGTCTTCCTGACCTCGCCCGACCATCGCGGCGCCACCGGACCCTTCTTCTTCGTGACCGGTTTCGATTTGGTCTATGTCGGTGAGGAGACTATCGAGGTCGCAGCGGGGCAATTTCAGGCACGGCACTTTCAGGTGACCGGCACAGCGGGCAACTTGCCGGAAGAGCACCCACCCTACGACGTGTGGTGCACCGCTGACGATGATTACCTGCTCCTCAGAGCGAGCGCCGAAGGCTATATGCAGACGCACTACGAACTGACCGAGCTCACTATTGAGCACACCCCGTGAGTGTGTTGACCGGCGGGGCCCCACAATGATCGAGAATATGACCTTACGCGTGCCATCCCTGACAGAGGCTGTGGCGGCCTATCACACGCTGGGGTATGAAGACGCCGGAGAGAGCATTGCTGCAACTATTGCGCTGTCTGACCCCGCGCTGGAGGGCCTACCTCACCACAGCATTGTGATGTCAGAGGACCCCTTTCAAACACTCACCATGGTGGAATGGCAAGGTGAAGTGCCCACACCCTTTGCGGTGCCGGGCTGGTCCGCAATGGAGGTGCTGGTAAAGGACTTGGATGCGCTGTTCGAGCAGCTGCCCGCCGCCTTCACGGTGCTGAACCCGCCGGCTGCACTGTCATTTTCTGACCAGATTCGCGCTATGCAGGTGGCTGGCCCGGCAGGAGAACTCATTTACTTCACCGAGGTATCCGGTGAGGTACCGGGCTTCGCGCTGCCCACCCCGACGCGCCAAGTGAACCAGTGCTTCGTGATGATCAATGCCGTTACCGATATCCAACGGTCGATCGCTTTCTATGCCGGTCTTTTGCAGTGCGACGCCCCATCACCCATGCCTGCGCGGGTCTCGATCCTGTCGCGCACCAATGGTTTGGATGAGGAGCACCGTCACGACATCGCACCGATTGCGCTGGGCCCCGGGCAACTGTTTGAACTGGACCAATGGGTAGTTCAGCCGCAGGACTCAGGCAGCGCTATGCCCTGCGGATGGCATTCGCTCTCCCTGCGTCGTGAGTGCCCGCCCCCAAGTGGCATGGGTGAGGCACAACGCTCGGTGACACCCGATCTCGACTGCTTCGATATCGAGACACCCGACGGCGAGCGCATAGAGTGGCTTTGTCCTGCGGGGCTGGCGTAGTCGGTAAATGTCCGCTGGGCCGACTTCAGATCAAGGCAAACAGATCGATTATTTGCGGCAGCTGACTGAGACCGAGGCAGGGTCGCGGCAAACCCCAACACGCTGAGGAGCACACCCATGTACACCCTTCTACTTTATGTCCATGTACTGGCACTGGTGTATTGGCTGGGGGGCGATCTCGGCACATTTCTCTCCAGCAGACACGTACTGCGCAGCGACCTCGGCGTCGAGTCACGTCAGACCGCTTTCAAGATCCTGATGGAGTGCGACATGGGGCCGCGCCTCGCGATGCCGATTATTCTCGGGTCGGGATGTCATCTTGCGGCGTTACGCTGGCCGACCTTGCTGCCAGGCGACGTCGCGCTCGGAGGATGGCTGCTGGTAGCGATTTGGGTGGGGCTGGTCGCCGCCATTCACAGCCCGGTGGGTCACCGGCTGCCCTCTCTCGCACACTGGGACCTGCGACTGAGATTTGCCGTGGTTCTCGGTCTGTTGGGAGGCAGTGCCTACGGACTGAGTCTCGGTTTGCCCGGGTGGATGACGCTCAAGATCGCTGTGTTCGCCGTACTGGTGGCCTGCGGTATCGCCGTCCGCTTTGCGCTCAAGCCTTTTGCTATCGCCTATGCGAGCATGGTGAGCGAGGGGCCCAGTGATGCCGGCAATACCGCCATGATCACCCATATGGGTGTGGTGCGGCGCTACGTCTGGGTGATCTGGATCGGATTGTTCGTGAACGCCGCGCTCGGGCTTCATGTTGTTAGCTTTTGACTGACAACCACTTGAATCAATCACCTTTGAGCGTGTCGCGCTGGCTGCTGGCCGCCATCAGCAGCCTCTCGCCCTTTGGCATATCCATCATGGTGCCCCTGGTGCCCATGCTGAGCATTTCTCTCGATCGCAGCGTCAGCGACCTGCAGTATCTGTTCTCGATTTACGTCATTGGCCTCGCCGTGAGCCAACCACTGTTTGGATTAGTCACCGACCGCTTCGGCCGGCGACTCGTGCTGTTGGGCGGATTTGCCGTCTTCGTGGGCGCGAGCATCCTGCTGATTTTTGTCGACACGCTGGGGGCGATGATCTTCCTCCGCTTTATGCAGGCCGTCGGCGTCGGCGTCGGCACGGTCGTTGCGCGGGGCCTCATCCGCGACCACCTACCCCCCGACGAGGCACTGAAAGCCTTCGCATTGTTGACGGCTGCAATGGGGTTCACGCCCGTGATCGCCCCTGTTGTGGGGGGCTATCTGGCGTCGCTACTGGGCATGGCATCCGTGTTCGTCGTGTTGGCTTTACTAGGGGCGGGCCTTCTGCTCCTGTGTGTCAAATCCATTCCCCATGACGTGCCTGTCGACCGAGGTGAGGGCCAGACGGCGTCGCTTAAGGGCTACCTGTCATTACTTCGCTCTACGCGGTTCTGGGGTCACGCCGGCGCCTTTGGGTTTTTACAGGGCATGGTCTTCACCTTGCTGGCCACGGGCAGCGTGCTGTTTCAGGAGCAGTTCGGACTGTCGATGCAGGGCTTCAGCCTGGTTTGGGGCAGTTCTGCGATGGTGTACGTTTTCGGCTCCTTCCTGCTCAGTCATCTGTCGTCACTGGGCACACCTCGATGGCAGCATCGCGCCGTGCTTGGCATGTTTTTGGTGTCTCTCAGCGCGCCCGGGCTGATCGCTTTGCAGGGACTAACCCTGGTCGCTGTTGTGCTACCCCTATTCAGTTCCATGCTGCTGTCAGGAATCCTCACGCCCACTACCATGTATGGCGCGGTCAATGCTGTGCCTCGCTGGAGCGGCAGTGCGGCGGGACTCTCCAGCTCCGTTGGCATGACCATGGCGGGCTTGTTCTCGTGGCTGGGCGCAACACTCTATGAATCCGAGCCCGCGCTGATCATGGTGTGTTTTGGTGGAGCAGGCATCGGTTTTGTGCTCTGCTGGTGGTTGGCACATCGTGAGGGCTAACTGCAGCGCCGTATTCGGCCGCATCGATGCAGCAACATAGATATCCCTTCTCTGCGTTGCCGAGCTGGATGGGTTGCACGAAGGAGAAAATCTGATGACAGAAAAAAAGGTCGCTGTATGCACAGGGTCCGGGCGACCCGGCGGTTTAGGAGAAGCCATTCTCCGTCGTTTCGGTGAGGAGGGTTACCGTCTCGTCGTCACCGATGTGGATGGCTCGGGGACCGACCACCTCGCGCAGCTCGACGAAATGGCATCCGTCGCCGAAAGCTTGCGCTCCCAGGGCGCCGACGTTCTCAGTCATCCCTGCGATGTCCGCTCGGCCGAGTCGGTCAAACAACTTTTCAATGCAGTGATGGAGCACTTTGGCAGGGTGGATGTGTTGATCAACAATGCCGGTATCGGCTTTGTCATGAAGGACACGCGAGAGGTCTCACCAGATGAATGGAGTCTGGTGATCGATGTCACCCTAAGTGGCGTCTTCTACTGCACTCAGGCGGCCGCGGCACATATGGAGGCAGCGGGCTCCGGAGGACGGATTATTAATATTGCCAGTCAGGCGGCGAAGTCCGGATTCCCGCATATGGCGCCTTACTGCGCTGCCAAGCATGGCGTGATTGGCCTGACGCGCACAGCCGCCATCGACTACGGTGCGGCGGGCATCACCGTCAACGCGGTGTGTCCAAACCACGTCACTACGGGCCTTGGCAGTGCTCAAAACGCCTACTTTTCTGCCTTCAAGGGCCTAACGGAAGCCGCCTATCTCGAGGAGATGGCCGCGCGAATCCCGCTACAGCGTATTGGACAAGCCACCGATACCGCCGCAATGTGCGCCTTTCTCGCATCCGACGATGCCAGCTTTATAACGGGAGAGGCGATCAACGTGAGTGGCGGAGAAGAGGTGCACTAGACGTCACCTACCTTGCTCCAGACGTAGTGCAAGAGCTAAAGCAAGATACGAATCGAGAGTATTGGAAGCCCGCTAAGCAGATAAACGCAACCTCAAGCTGGCTTTCCGGGCCAAGAAAAACCCCGCTCAGGTCTAACCCGGCGGGGTTCTTTTAAGGACGCGTCATACCCGGCGTCACCGCATTGAAGTCAGCCGCCGAAGCGGTACTTAACTGTCGCGAGATACGTCATAGGCAGGTTGTAGTAATCCGTGAACAAGAAAGATTGGACGTAAGCCTTATCGCCACAGTTCTTACACTCCAAATTCAACTCCCACTGTGAATCCGCAGTTGACAGCTTTACTCCCGCGTTAATTAAAGTCACTGATCCATCATAACCTTGGTTACGCGTTGCCGAATACTGGGAACCGATATAACGGGCCATCACATTAGGCGTCACTGTCAACGATCCGATATTGAAGTCAGCTGACGTTCCCACGGTATAAGTTTGATGTGGGCTTCGCTTGGGATCAGCAATATTACAGTTCGCATCATAAGCTGCCAGCGACGTGTTGGGCGTCACGCATCCGCCTGGTAAATCCTGATATTCTGCACTCTGCCAACCCAGTGCGGCAAAGATCTGCCAGTTGTCAGTCGGCAGCGCAGTAATTTCCGCTTCAATACCTGGCACCTCTAAGCCACCGGCGTTAGTCGTTAGGAACTGTCCGTCTGGCGTCGCAGCGGTAGTTTGCAAATCCTCAAGATCAGAATAGAACGCCGTGACGTTAGTTCTCAGTCGGCCATCCATCCAGTCAGCGCGCATACCCACCTCATAAGACCAAATGGTCTCTGGGGCAAACGCCTGCAGCGAAGAAGAGCTTGATCCACGGGCATTCCAGCCACCTGACTTAAAGCCATTAGTAGCCGAAACATACATCATCATACTGTCGGAAAATTTATGCGCATAAGCAATGCGCGGCGTGATCTCCTGCTCGCTCTGCTCAAGCGGGATGCCCGCTGCCACCATACCGGCCGAGTTGACTGTTCCCTGAAAATCGACGGTTTTCTCTTCGTCGGTGTAGCGCGCGCCCAGTGTTAAGGTACCGTTCTCGCCCACTTGAATATCGGCCTGAGCATAGACTGCGAAACTCTCTGTGGTATTGCTCAGGATACGATCTGCTAGCGTTAGGAATGCTGAGGAAGGTGGTACGGGTGCACCCACCGCAGCGAGGTCAAGGTAATCAACGAAATCGACCTCGTTGTCCTCATCCATATAGTACACGCCAGTCTGTAAGAACCCCCGGCCGTCCATAATCTCACCCGACCACTTCAACTCAGCTGAGAACATATCGTGCTCGCCCTCATTATCGATAATGAAAAAGTCCGGAATAAAATCGAGGCTGAAGGGGAAGTTCAGCAAGAAATCCTGCTCAATAGAGCGCGCGCCTAAAATTAGATTCGCGGTGCCGCCCATCGCATCCCACGCCAGATTAGACGTGATGTTCAGCGTCTCGACCTCATTACCATAATCGGACATTCCACCGCCCATTGGCAGGCCATCGCCCAGTACAGAGAGAGAGTAGCGATCATCACCGTCAAGGAAGCCATGAATATTCGCCACTTCTGACTTACCACCGTCTACCGCGATATCCCAGGTCATGGAGTCAGAGATGAGCCAGCGCAATGCCGCTCGAACACCCGTTAAATCTGCCTCGTTATAATCCTTGCCGTCGGTTCGGTTCTCCAAATACCCATCGTCGTCGACGTAATAAGCGGAGAATTTAGTCAGCACATTATCGCTGAGGGGGAGATCGATACTACCTCGGAGCAGCGTCTTTCCGAATCGGCCCGCACCGGCCTCGACATAACCCTGCATCGTATCGGAGGGCTTCTTCATCACGACACTGATTGCGCCACCCGTGGTGTTACGGCCGTACAGCGTACCCTGAGGTCCTCGCAGTACTTCGATACGCTCCACGTCAAATAGCGCTACGTTGTTCACGTTTTGCCGAGTGATGTACACATCATCGACATAGGTCCCTACAGGGGGATCAAAGGTAGAGATCGATTCGTCATTACCCTGCGCTCGCAGGTAGTACATATTGGCGGTACCCAAACCGGTGTTGTTGCCACCAAACATATTGGGAACGACGTTGATCAAATCGAGCGTGTCATCGATTTGTAATTTGTCGATCATGTCTTCGTTATAAGCGCTCACCGCGATGGGTACGTCCTGAACAGAGGCCTCACGACGTTCAGCGGTGACGAGTACTTCCTCCAGCTGGGCAGATGCCACGTTGGGTAGCACCGTTGTAATGGCAGCTGAAACGATAATCGGCAGACCCGGCCGCTGAACATGATTTTTCATAAAATGACTCCCCTTAATGCTCGTTTTTATCGCGCTAAAAGTACTGGCGAAGCTTTTGTTATATCCGTATATCATTAACGCTAATAGTCAATCAAGATGGCCTTGTACCCGAAAGAGCGCGGCCCTAACCGCGACTCGACATCCAAAGGGAGCTGGAATCATGGCAGGACTGCAACATTCCCTGGCACTAAACAAAGATCTTAATCAGCGCGCACGCGAACGGTTCACCTCTTCCATGCGGGCTTGGGTGCTCACCGATCTCGCTGCACAAATGCAGGCTGACTACGAGCAAGCCAGTATCGACGCGGGTGAAAGCCATCATTCGGGCGAGGCGGTTCATCAATTTCTGAAGGAGCGGGGTTTATTTAAGTGGTACTCCAGCCTCCGCTGCGCGACTCAGGAACTGGTGTGGCAGTCTGTGCTGCGCGCTATTGAGTCCGACCCCAATTCCATTAAAAGCATTAGCGCTACAACCTCACCAAAGCACGGCGGCTCTCTGGCGCTGGACGAGAAGGCCGATCTGCCTGCTTACACCGATCAAATGGATGTGCACCTGATGCCCGGCAATTATCAGGGCGGTCACAGTCAAGGTGCCGAGGCCGGTGTTGTCTATGACAATGGTCTGGACGTTTTCTCTTTCGGCGTGATGGGAAAGAACCTCGATGACATCGGTCACTCGATGGCCAACTTTACGCGCCTAAAATGGCCCGATTTGCATCCCAAGCTGATTGTCGATGTCGGGTGCACAATCGGACACAACACGCTGCCTTGGAAACAAACCTTCCCGGAAGCCGAGGTGCACGGCCTGGATGCCGCGTCGCCCTGTTTACAATATGGCCATGCCCGCGCGGAAGCCATGGGTATCCCGATTCAGTTCAAACAGGCACTCTGTGATGCACTGCCTTATAGCGACAGCAGTGTGGACGTGGTGTTTTCGTCCATGTTCCTCCATGAGTTGCCAACTGAATTGATCAGGGCTTTCTTCAGCGAGGCCCATCGCGTCCTCAAGCCGGGAGGCGTGCTGATTAATATGGAGCTACCGCCTAATGACGCGTTGGGCGCCTACGACGCGTTCTACCTCGACTGGGACTGCTTCTATAACAACGAGCCTTTTTATAAAGATTTTCGCGACCTCAGCTATTCGGGCCTGTGCTCTGGTGCCGGATTCGCGAAGCAGGATTTCTTTGAGGCGACAATGCCACGATTTACCTATGTCAGCGAAGCGGAGTTCGCTGAAGCATCGGGCGCGGCGGCCTCATTTGATGCGGATACGGGCCGCCTCTCCGACACCATCACCTGGTACGCCTTTGGCGCTCAAAAAAGTAGCGCCAGCTGATGGGCGACAAAAAATCAGTCAAGGCGGGACGCCCGGCCTTTTTCTCGGACCCGGAGATCGATCGTTTATTAGCCATCATCGTGCGCCTCATGACCGAACACTCGGTGTTGAGTGAGCGGGTCAAAACGCTGGAATCACTATTAATCGAATCTGGAGCAATTACCCGGGAGGTGCTCGATACGTTCGAGCCCAGTGAGGCCCAGGATGCGGAGTGGGGACAGGACCGGTTTCAGCTGATTAAAGACGTGTTGGAATCCGGGGCGAATATCACCAAACAACAATAAAGAGGACGGACCATGGATGCTTTCTGGCTGTATCTGCACATCTTGCTGCTGGTTTTTTGGGTGGGAACCGACGTTGGCGTTTTCATTGCGGCGAAGTGGTCAGAACGTGCGACGCTCAGCATGGAAACCAGACAAACCGTCCTACAACTCGGCATGGTACTGGACCGCTTACCGCGCTCAGCGCTGACCTTGATCATTCCATCGGGCTGTCAGTTGGCAGTGGCCAGTGGCTGGCTGGATATCCCGGCCCAGTACCTGTTGGGAATGTGGGCATTCGCCGCCGTTTGGCTGGCGATACTCTGGCGAGGGTTTTTATCGGCCGACCCCAAGACTCAAGAGCAATCCGCAAAGATTAACTGGCTTCTCAACCTGATATTGGCATTAGCTGTCAGTGGTGCCGGCATGATGCTGTTGCTGCAGGGCGAGATAGCGGACTGGCTGGCGCTCAAAGTGCTTGCCGTGGGCGCTATCTTTTGTGCTGGCGTGCTGCTGGATCTGCTGTTCAAACCTGCTGTCGATCTGTTTATTGGGCTGGCCGCCACGCCAGATGATCCAGAACTGAATGCCGCCGCGCTCGGGGTATTCAAGTGATGCTTTGGCGCTGCTGTCAGAAGAAGCCGGCTCACATCGGGTGGCTCCTCTCGATTTTGCTCAGCGCAATATTAGTGCCCGCCGCCCAGGCAGATTTCGAAACAGAAATCGCGGCTGAAGGCGGAAAATGGGCAAAATATTATGAGCAGGAAAATCTTGAAGGCCTGATGACGCTGTACGTGGATGACGCCGTGGTCGCGCTGCACGGTCAGCCCGCGCTATTCGGCATCGGTGCCATCAGAGACTACTTTTCAACCCGAATTGGCAAAGCAGAGTCCATTTTTGAGCTGGATTATGAACTCAGAGAGACGCATGGGGATATCGCCTACATCATCAGCAAGTACTGGCTAAAGGCGATCGATAAAGAGAGCGGTGACATTTACAAGGATGCCGGGCGGTCACTGCTCGTTTATAAGAAGCAGGACGGCCAGTGGAAGATCGCTGCCGACATTGATCAGGCAACTCCCGATGTCACATGGCCAGCCCCCTCGGGTCTCAATTGAATCGTCAGGCTCCCAAGTATTCACGCCCAGCCTGCGTCGCTGGTTTGGCGTCAAGCTGTAACAAGCGACGGCGGCGCTAATGCAAAAACAGTGGCGCCTAGCGGCTCGCCCGGAAGGCATACCCGATGCCTCTCATTTTGAATTGACCGAAGTCTCCATTCCGGCACTGGTGCCCGGCAAAGCCGTTGTCAAAACACTCTACCTCGGTGTGGCGCCGGTTATGTTGCGCTACATGCGCAATGAAACAGAGTTCGAATCACCGCTGGCGCTGGGTTCAGTGATGCCTGGCCGGGGCGTCGCACAGGTGATTGAGAGCGATTGTGACGGTCTGCCCGTGGGGGCGATCGTGCAAGCGCGGGTCGGGTGGCAAGAATACGCGCTCATCGATACTTCCGATCGGCCTGCTCCCTTTTTGCTCCCGACCGACCTGCCGTTATCCCATGGTATTGGTGCCGTCTCACTCTCAGGCATCACTGCGCTCATTGGGGTGCGGGAAATCGGACTGGTCAAGGCAACAGATCGCATTCTTGTATCGGGTGCAGCGGGCGGCGTCGGCAGTCATGTCGCAGAGATCGCGAAAGCACTGGGCGCGCAAAGCGTCGTGGGCATCGCTGGCGGGCCTGAGAAATGCCGGCGGCTCACAACCGAGATGGGCTACGACACTGTCATCGACTACAAGACCGACAACGTCGATGAGGCACTGGATGACGCCTTCCCTGAGGGAATTGATCTCTACTTCGACAATGTCGGGGGATCACTGTTGGACAATGTGCTGGGGAGATTGCGACGCCGCGCACGTATCGCCATCTGCGGCTCTATCTCTGAATATCTTGTCGACAGTAAGGACAAGCACCGGTTCGTCAACTTGCAGAACTTGGGCCGGCAGGATGCCAAGATGGAGGGGTTCTTCGTCTTTGACTACGAGGACGTCTACCCCGATTGCATTGAAACGCTCGCCGACTGGGTGCGCGCCGGCGCACTGAACCCCGTCGAGGACATCTCCGAGGGGATTGAAACGATGCCTCAGGCGCTAGCCGACCTGTATCTCGGAAAAAATATCGGGGTCAGAATGGTGAAGGTGGGAGAGCCAAACCTCCCTCTCCCCTAGACTGGGCCGTCCTGATCAATCCAGCGACTCAGACACCATAAAAATGGGATTGTCGGCGAACTGCTGAAACTGCGCAGCCACCTCTTGCATGGCCTCTGTGCCGACAGCCTCGCCAAAGGCAGACATGTCGTCAACCTCAATCAACTCGCTATAGGTATAAGGCGCGGGGGCATCTGACCCCAACAGACCGGCCACTTTGAGGACCCGAAAATCAGTACATCCCGGCAACCGACGGACATTCGGCATATCAACATTTCTGGCCCAGCTCTCATAAGCATCTGGATCCGCCCCTGGCAACAAATTGAATAGCACTACAATGGTGGTCATGGCTTTGTCCTCACGTCATTGATCAGGATGTGCTCAAGAGCATACAAAAGACACAGCGTCGATGCTGGCAATTTGTGCTCGAGAGGTTCACGAGGCAATTGAGCGCACTCACTCGCTGTTGACGGCCCCTTTGGCATGATGTCAGCCTCAACGATATGCGGAGAGATCGGTCAGACTCATGACGGCGAATGCCTTCTTCCCAACCCTGTTCAGCCCGATTGATATCGGCGGCGTGACACTGAGAAACCGCATCATCCATGCGGCCATCGTCACACAGTACGTGGCAGACGGCGCGCCGACCGAGAGACTACTCAACTACTACCGTGCCCGCGCTGAGGGCGGCGCGGCTGCCATCGTGACCGAACCTATTGCCATGACGCGCTTCAGCAGACTGCCCTCTCGACTGCGCTGCTGGGACGACGAGGGGTTTGATCAGTTGCAGCGGGTCGCTGCCACCATCAATGAGTCGGGTGCGCACGTGTTGGGGCAAATTCAGGACTCGGGGCGCGGCCGACACGCGGTCGGGCGCAACAACGAAGCAGTGGGGGCGTCTCCACTGCCAGATGACCTGAGCTGGACCGTGCCGGCGGTGCTCTCCCCGGGTGACATCAGAGAAATGATTGACCATTGGGCGCAAGGCGCGCGGAGACTGCAACGGGCCGGCTTTTCGGGGGTCGAAATTTCAGCGGGGCATGGACATCTGTTCCATCAATTCTTATCTCCCTGGTCGAACCGTCGAACTGACGAGTATGGCGGCGACTTAAAGAACCGGACGCGATTCCTTACCGAGCTGGTCTCAGCGATACGCAGTGAGTGTGGCCGCCCTTTCATCATCGCCCTGAAGCTTCCCGGTGACGACGGTGTGGCGGGGGGCATTGATCTTGAAATGGCGTCGGCAATCAATATGCGGCTGGCAGAGCAAGCCGGAGATTTTGATCTGTGGACGTGGGTCTGGGGTGCGCATGCCCGATCGCTGCATCTGCACTTGCCCGACGCCCATGGTCCCCGGCACCCATACCTGGAGCACATCAAAGCGCTGCGGTCTGAACACCCGGGCATCGCAACAGGCGCAATTGGTTACCTCACGGACCCAGTCGAATGCGAGACCGCCCTGACTAACGGCACGAGCGACGTGGTGTTTCTCGGGCGACCCTTGATCACCGACGCCGCGTTTCCGAATAAGGCCGCTGAGGGCAAGATTGAGGACATTCGCTACTGCGTATCGTGTAACAGTTGCTGGCGAAGCATCATCGAAGCGGGCGCTTTAGCCTGCGACAACAACCCCAAAGTGGGCGAGCCGGACGAGCACCTCGTTGCGGCACCTTCTGTCGCCACGCATCGACATGTGGTGGTGGTCGGTACTGGGGTCGCTGCTCTGGAAGCCGCTCACACGGCGGCAGCCAACGGTCATAAGGTGACCGTGCTCGGCGACCACGACGCATTTGGGGGCAAAACGCGCCTCCATGCCCAGATGCCCGGCGGAGAAAATCTGTCGAGCGTGTATGACTATCAATACCTAAGGGCACAGCAGTTGGGCGTGAAATTTGAGCTGGGCCGGCAGGCCAGCATTGACGACGTCTTGTCCTGCGACCCAGATGTGGTGTTGCTGGCAACCGGCTCTCGGTCTGCTCGACCCGAGTGGTTGCCTGAAGAGTGGTTTACCCAAGGGCTCATCCCCAGCCTGCGGGATATGGCTAAGCAGCTGGCACAGGGTATGGGCCAAGCCCCCGGCCGCGCAATCATCGTCGACCAGGATCACACCGAGATGACCTATGCCACCGCACTGCGAATGGCGAAATACTTTGATCAGATTACCTTGGTCACCTCGCGTGAACGCTTCGCGAACGATGTATCACTGATCAATCGGCAGGGCATTTTGAAGCGCTTGTTTGAGAGTCAGGTGGAACTGATCTGCCATGTCGAACCAGAGGGCGTCGCGCAATTGGAAGCGGGGCAGTTCACCCTGCGGAACGTGTACAACGGCAAGCTCGAGTCACTGGAATCCGTGGCTACAGTGATCCACGCCAGTAGCCGAGTGCCTAACGACTTTCTACTCGAACCCCTTTTAGCCGAGGGACTGGACGCCATCCCCCTGGGGGACTGCAAGGCACCCCGATCGTTGATGTCCGCGACCCGCGAGGGTTACGACATCGCCAAGGCGCTTTAAAAAACGCTCTCCCTACCAAATACGTCAGCACAGTGCCTTTGATAATCGACAGGATCCTGCGCACCAAGGAGCGATGGCGACATTCCCGTGGGCATAAAAAAAAGGGCGCCTGCTGGCGCCCTTTTCGATTCAAACCTGACTCAGAACTTCAGCTGTACCTCAACGCCGAAGTAACGGGGCCGGTTGGGTGTACCAAAGGACCAGCTGCCGGGCGCATAAACTGGCGTAGAGTCGTTAGGCCCCGCCGCAACCACATTCGCACCCACATCTAGGAAAGACATCAAATATGTCTCGTCCGTTAAGTTTTTGCCAAACAAGGAAACAGTAAAGTTCTCAGTCTCCCAATTGATAGAAGCGTCCAGCAGGCCAAACGCGTCTACCTTGGAGGGATTATCGACGTAACCGGCCACTGAGTGATCGGCGTTAGCTGTTGCTGAGATATAGTAGTCATCCTTCCAAGTGTAGTTCACCGAAGCAACGAACCAATGCCCCTCAGCCATCTGGCGCTCAAACAACATGCCCAGACCAGCAGTCATATCTGGCGCTCTGCGGAGGCTGATCGAGCTCTTATCAACTATTCCAGTCGCGCTCGACGTCAGGAAGTCGTCGTAAGAAGCATCGAGCAAACCTACGTTACCCCGAAGCGATAAGCCCTCGGTGATAATCCAGGTGAAGTCCATTTCCAGACCTTCCATCGTCGCGCTTGAGGCGTTCTCTACGATCGTGAGCGTCGCTTGTCCATCCTCGCCGGGCTTGACAATGTCTTCCTGCTTGTCCTCGTACTTAACAGTAAACGCCGCTAAGTTCAGCTGGAACTTATTATCAAACATCGTGAACTTAGCACCGGCCTCCCAACTCTTCACTGACTCAGGATCGTAAGGGCCAGTGTTGTCAGGCGCTGATGCGCGGCCGTTAAACCCGCCTGAGCGGAAACCTTCAGAGTAAGTGACATATGCCATGCCATTATCAAAGCCATACTGCGCACTGACTCTGGGAGTGAAGTCATCAAAAGAGGCACTACCGTCAAATGAGGGGTCATAAACAGACGAGGCCCAATCTGGACAATTCTCGCCCCATGAACCCGCGGCAAGTGCACCGCCCGTCAAAAACGGGTAAGAGTCCAACGTCTTGTCGTAACCCGCTACGTCAGTATTGGCAACAGAGCCCGGGGGCAATCCCAAGATCGTCTGCAGTGGGTTGACCGGATATCCGGAAACGGTCATGCAGGCATTCTTTTCCTCATCCAGCCAGCGACCGCCAACACTCAACATCAAACGCTCGGTAACATCCCAATCTACTTGGCCAAAAACCGCTGTTGTTTCAACGTCCTGACTGTAAAGCGGCGACGCCGTGTAGTTGACGGCGTATCGGTCTGCAATAGAGATGTTGCCTGAGTCCTTGCCTGCACCACCCATCAGGGGGTTAACGACATTAAACAGTGCGGTATTTTGCTGCAGCGTGTAGTCCCCATCCCAGTAGAAGACCCCCACCGTTGAGCGGACGCTGTCGCTCCAATCAGACTCCAAACGCAACTCGTAGCTGGTTTGGTTTTCCTCGGTCGGTCGATCCGTCCAAAAGAGGTCAGCCGCAACGCCGTCAAACTCCTGGCGAGCCAATTCATCAGTCTGACGATCGCCAAAGACCAGCGCCAACTTGTGGTTATCAGAGAACTGCCAGTTAGCGTGAATAGTCACCGCATCGGTACGCAGTGCCGCGTACTGCTCCTGAGAGGTGTAGGTCGTGTAAAGCGCGTCAGAGGTTTTACCAACCGCTCCCAAACCAAATCCACCGAACGCCTCTCCTGCTGTCGTCATCGACACTACTGGGCGGGTGGGCGTCTTATCGTCAATGCGATCGTAGATGATGCGAAAATCGAAATTGTCAGTCGGCGCAAACAACGCATCGATCGACATCATGGTGAGATCGTTTTCACCGTCGGTCGTCCCGCGGACCGGGTTATCGATGTACTCACCGCCCTGAATGCTTGACGCAGACAGCTTGACTGACAAACCGCCCATTTCAGGCAGGTTGATAAGACCCTTTAGGTCTGTCTGGTTGTCCTGCGCAAACGTTCCAATTAACTTTCCGCCCCACTCGCCGGTAGGCTTTGAGCGGATAACGTGGACGAGGCCGCCGATCGTGTTGCGGCCAAACAACGTGCCCTGTGGGCCACGCAGTACTTCCACCCGT
>JAHEJH010000302.1 GCA_024638905.1 Luminiphilus sp. | reverse complement strand
CCACAGATCAAGCAGGTGTTGGACCCCATTTCGATCGATACGACGTTTTCCTGTTACAAGGCTCTGGGCGGCGGGAATGGCGTATCGGCCCTCACTGCGATGACGAGACGCCACAGCTTCGGGAGAACGGGCTGAATTTGATCCCTCCTTTCGAGCCTATTGAGACTTATGTGCTCAAGCCGGGTGATGTCCTGTACGTGCCGCCGGGCGTCGCGCACTGGGGAGTCGCTTTGGGTGAGGCCATCACCTACTCGCTGGGTTTCCGCGCTCCCCCCGTCGGTGACCTCATGGCGCGACGGACTGATGCGGCTCTTGAACGGATTTCAACTACCAGCCTTCTTGAGGATGGCGCGTCCCTTCAAAACCCGTCGAGACCAGGTGAAATCACCACCGAGCACATTGCCAATGCTCGCGACGCCATTAACAACGCATTCGATGCGCTAGATCAGGAGCTATGGTTTGGCGAAGTAATGACAGAAGGTGGCGGAGAGCCTGATCACACACTCCGGGTGGCCGCCGTTCAGGGGGATCAGGTCCGCCTGCATCCCGCCACAAGGATCGCGTGGCGGGAGCGAAAAGACGCCATTGATGTCTTTATTGATGGGGGCCATTTTGAGGTGCCGCTGAACGCCCTCGAACACCTGATGGCACTGTGCAATGGAGACTGGATCCAACGTTACGAGCTAATCGACGCGACCGAGACGCTGTTTGAAACGCTCTGCGAGACAGGTGCACTCACGGATGAGGACCTCACATGATCAAAGACCGACACCCTCTCTTACCGCACTTGATGACGCTGCTCGAATCAGCGCGCCGAGAGATTGTCATCAGTTGCCCCGAGGCAATCATGCCGCTTTTTGATACCGATGATGCGATCTCGGAGATGCTTAGAGTGGCCCGTCGGGCGCGACAAACGGGACTCAGAGTCCTGCTGCGACAGTTCGAGTCCGTCAAGATGCAAGGCAGTCGATTTATCCATTCAATGCAGCGCATTCCAACGAAGGCTGAGTGCCGATTATTGGAGGAACACCCGGAGTGGCGGGCAGAAACCCTCGTTATCATTGATGAAGCCGTGGGACTGATGATCCCAACCAAAACCCGGCGCCCCATCGACCTCTCGGAGCGGCGTGAGGTGAAGGCGCGCTTGAATCGGTTTAACGCCCTGTGGGACGCGGCGCACCCCGCGCACGAGATGCGCCGTCTACGCTGACGACCCAGTGCATGACAGCAGAACGCCCAGCCCATCCGCTACATCACTTGCTGTAAGGCCCACACCGTATCGCTCCCAGGCCAGATCCCCTGCACGCGCATGCGCCGCCACCCCGAGGGCGCTGGCCTCCATCATACTCAGGCCCTGACCTACCAACGCGCCGATCAAGCCCGCCAGCACATCTCCCATGCCACCCGTTGCCATACCGGGATTTCCCCCGGCACAAATACAGGGCGAATCGTCATTGCAAGATGAAGCGATCACCGTGCCCGCGCCTTTTAGTACCACCACCCCGGCAATGCGCTCAGCTAATTCCCTTGCCCACCTCACTCGGTCAGCTTCGATCTCACTGGTTGTCACACCAGCGAGACGAGACGCCTCACCCGGATGGGGCGTCACGATCAAGGGTATCTCTGGAGGTATGGTGACATCATTGTCAGCGATCAGATTCAGCGCATCTGCGTCACAGACGAGGGGTACCCCAGCCGCAACAGCATGTCGCAGACTCTGCTGTGCCCAGTCGTCTTGGCCCAGTCCGGGGCCAATCACAATAACGCTCTTGTCCTCACAGAGCTCGGGCAACACCGCCGCATCATCGAGACCCGTGACCATCAGTTCTGGATGCCGGGTAAGTGCCGCCGTAACGTGCTCGGAGCGGGTGGCCAATGACACCAAACCCGCACCAGATCGCAGCGCAGCGCCAGCCGCCAAAAGCGCCGCACCACCCATGCCCCGGTTACCGCCAATCACCAACACATGGCCGAAGTGCCCCTTGTGAGCGGTCGGCGACCGCAGGGGCAACCCCACCGCAATACTGACCGAAATCCGGACGCCGTCCGCAGGCACCGACGCGAAAACAGTCGGCGGTGCATCAAGGCCAGTCAATACCAGTCGCCCAACGTGATTCAAGGCGGCGCCGGTGAGCAGGCCGGGCTTGTGAGCAATGAATGTGACGGTTGTCGTGGCATTGATGCCCGCACCGATGATCGATCCGGTATCGGCATCGACTCCACTGGGTACATCCAGTGATAGCACCGGCACTGTGCTGTCGTTGATGACCGTTATCAGCCTAACGGCAGCATCGCGCGCGGGGCCAGCCAGGCCAATACCCGTCAGCGCATCGACCACGACATCATATTCGTCAGCGTCAAGGCCGCTCGCGATCAAGGCTTCCGCGTTGGAATATGCAGCCGATGTGCTGTTGCACCAGGCATCGTGAGCCATGCGTGCAGCACGCGATATACGGGAAGCGTCTCCGAATAGCGCAACCCGGCACTCAAAGCCCGCGCCTTGAGCCAGTCTCGCCAAAACCCAACCGTCTCCACCGTTGTTACCAGTACCGCACAAGACCAGGATGCGCCGGGCTTCGGGCCACTGGCTGACAAGCACCCGAAACGCCGCCGCCCCCGCCTGACACATGAGCGCATACTCAGAGATGCCAAGCGCCGTATAAGTCTGCCGATCGACCTCGCGCATGGCAGACGCTCGATAGAAGGGCTGCACCTCGCCGAAGTACTTGGCGTTCACAGACGTGAAAACGCGGTGGGAAGGCGGCGTGAGACCCGGAGATGGGAGTCTCGCCCTGTCATCTCAAACAGGCTCTCTGGCCAATGCCAATATTGCCTGAGCGGCGGCCAGCGGAGTTTGCTGGGCCGCTCGCACTGCCTCTTCCAGCGCCGGCATGGCTTCTCTGACTTTCGGATGCCGCGCCAGATTGTCGCGCAATAATGCGTCGGTCAACTGGCGCATCCAGGCGAGGTTCTGGGTTGCCCGAGCCGACTCGAACGCGCCCTGAGAACGAGCGGCGTCAGCGTACTCTCTAATGGTCTCCCATACCGCTTCAAT
>JAHEJH010000299.1 GCA_024638905.1 Luminiphilus sp. | reverse complement strand
CCTCGGCCTGCGCTCTGCGAAACCGCTCCGGCGTGTAACCTGCGTTAGCCAGCACGCTCTTGTAAGCATCGGGAGAAAATGTGCCGTTTAACTGGAACGCCTCAATTCCGGTGATTGCCTTGCCAACCTGCGCCTCGGACGCCACCAGGCTCAATGCCGTACTCTTTTGGAGCAGCAGTGCGCGCTGGATCAGGGATTGAAGTGCTCTGGGCTGCAATCGGTCGTCATCCAGTAACGCGGGATCAACATCGTCTCCTAGCACACTGACCAACTGGCGTTTTTGCTGTGTGATCGCCTCCTGCAAGGCGAACGGCGTAATTTCCTCGCCATTGACCTCAGCAACCGATGTGCCTGAGCCGCCAGGAAGCAAGGTCTCCAGCCCGAAAGCAGCAAAGGACAGCACGATAAGGCCAATAATCACCTTTGCTGCGGTACTTTGGGTGCTCTGGCGCATGGACTGAAGCATAGTAGTGTGGCTCTTTAACGGTTGGTTGAAATCGAAGGTGCTAGACGAAAAGAAGGCGCACAATGGCGCCTTCCTCGCAACCGCCCCAAGACGGCATAACAGGTTCAATTATTTATTAACGGCATCCTTTAGCGCCTTGCCCGCTTTGAACCCAGGCGTGTTCGAGGCCGCGATCTGGATGGTTTCACCCGTACGCGGATTGCGTCCCTGACGAGCCGCTCTCGCCTTGACGGAAAACGTTCCGAAGCCCACCAGCGACACACTACCGCCTTTCGACAGCGCGCCAGTAATCGCACCAATCGCTGCGTCAAGCGCGCGACCGGCAGAAGCTTTGGAAAGATCCGCGTCTGCGGCAATGGCGTCAATCAAGTCATTTTTGTTCACGTTGTTACCCCTCGAGTGGTTTGAGCTGAATATTCACCGGCACATATCTCAGAGCCTGCAGATAGACTACTCCTGCCTTTAGATGTGGTCAACGCTGAAACGCTTGAAATCAGTGGGATCTGGGGCGATCGACGCCCTCGGATCCTTGGCCAGTTTCATCGCCCTGCCCGATACCTTCAGAGCCTGCGAGATAGGCATCATCATCGAGGGGCTCCGGAAGGCGCTCGAGTGCGATCGCCAGCACCTCATCGATCCACTTGACCGGGCGAATATCCAGATTTTCCTTAATGTTATCAGGCACTTCTTGAAGATCCCGCTCGTTTTCATGGGGGATGACGACTGTGCCGATACCACCCCGGCGAGCCGCCAACAGCTTTTCTTTCAACCCGCCAATCGGCAGTACCTCTCCGCGAAGTGTGATTTCGCCCGTCATGGCGACGTCAGCCCGCACAGGAATTTCGGTGAAACTGCTCACCAGTGCGGTGCACATCGCAATACCGGCGCTAGGGCCATCCTTGGGTGTCGCACCCTCGGGGACATGAATATGCATGTCGCGCGTGTCATGGAATCGCGCAGGAATGCCGAGGGTTTGAGACTTGGCTCTAACCACGGTGTTAGCAGCCTGGATCGACTCTTGCATCACGTCACCCAGAGACCCAGTCTTTACGACGCGCCCCTTACCTCGGGTCGAGGCCACCTCGATCGTTAGGAGTTCACCACCCACAGACGTCCAGGCCAGCCCCGTGACTTGCCCAACCTTGTTCTCCTGTTCGGCTGTGCCGAAATTGAATTTTCTCACCCCGAGAATATCCGGTAGTGATTCCGGGCTGATGGTCTGTCCAGACTCTCGCTCACCCAGCGCAAAGGCTTTGACCATTTTGCGGCACACTTTGGCAATCTGGCGCTCCAATGCCCTGACCCCGGCCTCGCGGGTGTAGTAGCGGATAATGTCTAAACAGGCCTCTTCCGAGAGGTCGATTTCGTCAGGCTTGAGCCCATTGAGCTTCGTCTGCTTGGGTATCAGATATTTCTGAGCGATGTTGAACTTCTCATCCTCGGTGTAGCCCGGGATGCGAATCACCTCCATTCGATCCAGTAGGGGTCCGGGGATATTCATAGTGTTGGAGGTGCACACGAACATCACGTCAGAAAGATCATAGTCAACCTCGAGATAATGATCGTTGAACGCGTGATTTTGCTCCGGGTCGAGCACTTCCAGCATGGCAGAGGCCGGATCGCCCCGGTGGTCCATCCCCATCTTGTCGATCTCATCCAACAGGAAAAGCGGATTTCTGACGCCGGCCTTGGACATCTTCTGCAGCAACTTGCCGGGCATGGAGCCGATATAGGTTCGCCGGTGGCCTCTTATCTCCGCTTCGTCGCGGACACCACCCAAAGCCATTCGGATAAATTTCCTGTTCGTTGACCGGGCAATTGACTCACCCAAGGACGTTTTACCCACGCCCGGCGGCCCGACGAGGCAAAGCACGGGGCCTTTTAGTTTCCGCACCCGCTTCTGTACTGCCAAGTACTCAAGAATGCGCTCCTTGACTTCCTCGAGCCCAAAATGATCCTCGTCCAGCACGGTCTGCGCTCGCTTCAGGTCATGGCGGACTTTGCTGCGCTTGAACCACGGAATACTGACCATCCAATCGAGATAGCCACGGACGACAGACGCCTCGGCCGACATCGGGGACATCATTTTGAGCTTACTTAGCTCAGCATTGGCCTTCTCCAGCGCCTCCTCCGGCATGCGTGCGTCGTTGATTTTGTTCTGCAAATCATCGACTTCATTCGGCGCGTCATCCATTTCACCGAGCTCTTTCTGAATCGCCTTCATCTGCTCATTGAGGTAGTACTCGCGCTGGCTTTTTTCCATCTGTTTTTTGACCCGACCACGGATGCGCTTTTCGACCTGGAACAGATCAATCTCCGCGTCCATCAGGGACTGAAGATGCTCTAGACGTCCTTGCACATCAGCAATCTCTAGAATCCGCTGCTTCTCTTCAAGATCAACGCCCATGTGAGCTGAGATGGTATCCGCGAGGCGACCAGGTTCATCAATGCCAGAAAGGGAGGTCAGCACCTCTGCGGGCACTTTTTTGCTCAAACCCACGTATTTTTCGAACTGCTCTACCGTCGCCTTGACCAGAGAGGCGGCGTCGCGTTCGGACAGGGGATCGGCCTCGATCTGTCTCACCGAGGC
>JAHEJH010000296.1 GCA_024638905.1 Luminiphilus sp. | reverse complement strand
TCAGGATCCCGGACTGATTATCCATCCGCCGCTTTTGTATATGGGTTACGTCGGTTTATCCGTGCCTTTCGCGTTCGCCATCGCCGCCTTGATGGGCGGTCGCCTCGATGCGTCGTGGGCGCGATGGTCCAGACCCTGGACGAACGTAGCATGGGGCTTCCTTTCGCTGGGTATCATGCTCGGCAGCTGGTGGGCCTACTACGAGCTGGGGTGGGGTGGCTGGTGGTTCTGGGATCCGGTCGAAAATGCGTCGTTTATGCCTTGGCTAATGGGGACCGCTTTAGTGCACAGCCTGGCGGCGACCGAAAAGCGGGGGGTGTTTCGATCCTGGACCGTGCTACTCGCCATTTTTGCTTTTTCGCTGTCGCTGCTGGGGACATTTCTCGTGCGCTCCGGCGTGCTGACGAGTGTTCACGCTTTTGCGGCGGACCCTGAGCGCGGTTTATTCATTCTGATCTTTCTCGCCTTGGTGGTGGGCGGGTCACTGCTGCTCTACGCGCTGCGCGCGCCGTCTGTTGCCAGTCGTGTGAATTACTCGGGCGTCTCCCGTGAGTCGCTACTCATGATCAATAATCTGGTGTTCACGGTGTCGACGATTGTCGTGCTGCTCGGCACACTGTTCCCGCTCATCATGGACGCGTTCTCCCTCGGCAAATATTCCGTTGGGCCGCCTTACTTCAATGCCGTGTTTGTGCCGCTCATGGCGCTGGTGATGCCGTTTATGGCGGTCGGGCCGCTCTCTCGCTGGCGGGAGGACACCACCCGCCGCTGGTTGCATGAGCTACTCGTGCCCGGACTCGGCGTGTTAGTGGTGGCGATTGTCCTGGCCTTTTTGGGAAGCGATGATTTCAACCTGTGGATCGCACTTGCCGTATTGCTTGCAGGCTGGGTGGCGCTAGGGGTGGTAAAGGATCTGTGGCGGCGTATCGCGACCGGCGTGGACGGTAGACTCACGTGGCGCCGATTGACGCCCAGTTTTCTCGGCATGACATTGGCGCACCTCGGGTTCGCGGCGGTGGTCTTGGGTGCGGTAGTCGTAACCCAGGAAAACGAGGAGCGTGACTTGAGAATGGCGGTGGGGGATGTTGAGACGCTGGGTGCCTATCGTTTCGAACTCATGAGTCTGGGGCAGCAGGCGGGCCCCAATTACCTTGCCGATCAGGCCGTATTTGAGGTGAGGCGTGATCAGGAGCTGATCGCGGTGCTGGTACCAGAGAAGCGCCGCTATTTCGCCAGCGGGCAGATCATGACCGAAGCCGCCATCGACGCTCGCTTGTGGCGGGATCTCTATATCGCGTTGGGCGAGCCGATTGGTGAGCAGGCATGGGCGGTGCGCCTGCAATATAAGCCGATGGTGCGTTGGTTGTGGTTGGGCGCATTGATGATCGGCTTGGGGGCGCTGGTGACCGCCTTCGATCGTCGATACCGATCGCAGCGATCCAATGTGACGGCAGCTCAGCCTGGAGTCGCAGCCGTTGCAGGCTAAGAAGTTTATCCCGCTCGTTGCCTTTGCCGTGCTTGCCGGCCTGCTCTTTCGTGGCCTGTCGATTGATCCGACCGAGCTGCCCGCCGCGCGTTTGGGGCAACCCTTCCCCGATTTCGCTCAATCCGAACTAATAAGCGGCCGCCAGATTTCGGTGTCAGCGCTGGCCGAGCGACCCGCGCTGGTGAATGTGTGGGCGACCTGGTGCTACTCGTGTCGCGTGGAGCATCCGTATCTGTTGACCCTCGCCGAACAGGGTGTCCCGATCTACGGCCTCAATTACAAAGACGAGCCGGTCAAGGCCAGAGAGTGGTTGGCACAATTGGGCGATCCCTATCAGCTCAACGTGTCCGATGTACAGGGCTCGGTCGGACTGGATCTGGGGGTCTACGGCGCGCCGGAAACCTATGTACTCGACGCAGCAGGGCATATCGCGCATCGGCATGTGGGTGTCTTGGACGAGGCAGTCTTTCAGCGCGACTTCAGTCGCTGGTTTCCGGCGGTGGCGTCGCCTGCGGTCGCAGCGGGTCCAGAGGGTGGTCAGTGAAGCCTGCGCTGAAAGCACTGATGAGCGCCATGATCTGCGGCCAATTGTGGCTCGTGCCGGTTGTTTTAGCTGTGATCGAAACCTACGAGTTCTCCTCTCCTGATCTCGAGCTGCGATATCACCAGCTCAGCCAGGAGCTGCGCTGCCCCAAATGTCAGAATCAAAATATTGCCGACTCCAATGCACCCATCGCGCGGGACCTGCGCGTTGTGCTGTACGAGCAGTTGGAGCAGGGCGCGACCGATGACGAGATCCTCGCGTTTATGGTGGCACGATACGGAGAATTTGTCCGCTATCGCCCGGGTGTGGACCGCAATACGGTCTTGCTGTGGGCTGCCCCCGGGCTGCTGCTGATGTTGGGCGCTGTCGGTTTGCTATTTCACTTCAGGCAGCGCCCGAGTGCCCGGTCCACTGATCTCACTGAAGCAGAGCAAGCGGAAATCACGAGATTACTCGGGGAGCCTCGCGATTGAATAGCGCCTTTCCCGTATTCGCGCTGCTGTTATGGGTCGTAGCCGCAGCAATGATGATTTGGCTACCCCGAATCTGGCGTCGAGGCGGCGCCCCAGAGACGAACGAGGACTGGTTGCGGCTTCGTCAACACGAGCTCGCGGGCGAGGCAGAGGCGGCTGAGCTTCGCGAGGAAGCCGCGTTGCGGTTGCTTGAGGACCAGGCTGGGGAGGCCCCCCCGGAGGTGCGCCAGCGTCCAACGTATTCCGGCCGAGGGCAGCTTGCTGCCGTCGCGGCGGTCGCGATTGCGGCTTGGTTGATGTATCGGATGCTGGGCGGCTGGGAGGATGTTCAAATTGCTGAGCAGCTTGGGCGGATCGAGCAGTCGCAGCCTGAAGACGTGTTGGCGCTCATTGATCGGATCACGGTGCGCGCAGAGGCGCGTCCTGCAAACGCCGACTATGCGCTGTTGCTGGGTGAGTACTATCTGTCGGGTAACGAGCCGGCCGAGGCGTTGCGATATTACGATCGGTTGATTGAAGCGGGCGCAACAGCGCCCGAGATTCTCGGTAAAGCCGCTCAATCTGA
>JAHEJH010000291.1 GCA_024638905.1 Luminiphilus sp. | reverse complement strand
CGCGAGGATGATATTGGGTGACTTACCACCCAGCTCCTGCGTCACGCGCTTGACCGTAGGCGCCGCATTTTGTGCCACCAGCGAGCCAGCCCGCGTCGAGCCCGTAAAAGACATCATGTCAACATCGGGATGGCGCGACAGGGCCTCACCGACAGTGGGCCCGTCGCCGTTGACCAGATTGAATACGCCCGCGGGAATGCCCGCCTCATCCATAATCTCTGCATAGAGATAAGCCGACAGCGGCGCGATCTCGCTGGGCTTAAGCACCATAGTGCAGCCCACCGCCAGCGCCGGCGCGACCTTGCAGCTGACCTGATTGAGCGGCCAATTCCAGGGCGTGATCAAACCGCACACACCGATGGGCTCTTTCACCACCCGGTGCGGGCCCAGATCCTCGCTGAAGGTGTAGTTCTTCAAAATCTTCGCGGCTTCGGCGATGTGGCCCAATCCGGCATACGCCTGTGCGGTGCTCGCCAATTTGATAGGAGCACCCATTTCCAGTCGAATCGCCTCGGCTATCTCGCCAATGCGGCGCTGGAAAATCTCTGCCATCCGCTCGAGCATGCCGACACGCTCTTCGACGGAGGTCTGGCTAAAAGTTTCAAACGCGGCCTTGGCCGCGGCAACCGCCAAATCGACATCGGCTTCTGAGCCTAGCGAGATCGTGGCGCAGGCCTCCTCAGTGGAGGGATCCAAAACCTCCAGCGTTTTAGGTGTGACCGGATCGACCCACTGGCCGTTAATGTAGAACTGTGTGTAGTCGCGCATGTTGCCCTCAATTTCTCCAGTTATCGAAAACGTGAAACAGCCAGACCGCTATGGCAGCACTCGCTGTGGATGCATCCCGTCAGAATACCCCATAAATGGCGGATGAATGGAGTACCCCAGTAATTCCCTGACCCGCTCCGGGAGCGCAGCGGCATGCTCTGGCGGCACTGACAACAGCATGCTTTCCAGGGGTCGTAGCCACCCCGCACAGTATTGCGGCGTGATAAGACAGCGCGCGGTATTCGACCGATTCGCCCCACCCCGATGCCAGAGATCGCTCCGGGCGATCATCAAGGACCCTGCTGGCATGGTGATTTTCACGGCGTCGGGGTGCGCTCCGGGGTCGCCTGTCGCGTCCTCTTCGGTCGCGAAATCATGGTCCTTTAGCACCCCCGGGAACTCGGTCTCTGACCAGCGATGGCTGCCCGGCAGCACCTCGGTGGCGCCATTCTCCAACGTCGTATCATCGAGCGCCCAAAAGGTCGATACGCCCAGTAAGTCATGCGGCGGCGTCAGCGAGGTGTGACCGTCGTCCGTGTGCCAGGGCTGGGCAGACTCACCCGGCTGCAAATGGATAGCGAGGCAGGCGGATAGCAAACAACTCTGCCCCAAATAGTATTCCGCCCAGGCCAGCGAGACCGGATGGGCCACCAACTCGGCAAACACCGGGTCCTTGGCCAGCATCGCGTAAATGCGATGGGTGCGCGTCCCCTCAAACACATTCCGGCCCATGGGCCCGTCATCGATCCAGGGCGCCAGCGCCTCTCGCTGTCGCTCAAGCTGAGCCGCGTCGAGCAGCTCGGGGATGACGCAGAAACCCTGCGTATCAAACATCTCTGCCAATCGCGTGACGTCTTGTCCGTGCAGCAACGGCGTCAGACGCTGGACCAGACCCTCCTGCGCCGCAGGTTTGTCGTGGCTGGATTGGATTTTGGATGCCTGCAAAGCGCTTCCCCCTGCCTGCTTTGTGCTGTGGCGAGATCTTCTTCATACTTCCGCTTTCAAAAAAAACGTTCAGGGCAGGAAGATGAATCAAGCCGTCGATTTGGATGAACTCACGCTGTTTCGGGATATGGCGCGTCGCGCGTTCGAGCAGGAGATTACACCCCACTATGAGGCGTGGGAAGAGGAGCGGATGGTGCCGAGAACGCTCTGGAACCGCCTCGGTGAAGCGGGCTTGCTCTGCCCGGATATGGAAGAGCAATATGGCGGGGCAGGCACTTCACCCCACGTCACGCTGGCAATGATCGAAGAGCTCTCGGAGATGGGCTTTGGCGGCTTTGCGTCCAGCTACGGCATTCACAACAACATCATCGCGCCCTACCTCAGCCGCCATGGCACTGAGGAACAAAAAATGCACTGGTTGCCACGCATGGCCAAGGGTGAAGTCGTCGGCGCACTGGCTATGACCGAGCCGGGGGCGGGCTCTGATGTGCAGGGAATTCGCACCAATGCGGTACGCGACGGGGACGAGTGGATACTCAACGGATCAAAGATTTTCATCACCAACGGGATCCACGCCGATCTGGTCATCGTGGCTGCCATCACGGACCCGGGCAAAGGCGCCAAAGGTACATCCCTGTTTTTGGTCGACGCGCACAGCCCGGGGTTTGAAAAATCCAAGAAGATCGACAAGATCGGTCAGCACACCTCTGATACCGCCCTGCTGTTCTTCAACGATGTGCGTTTGCCGGCCGAGGCGCTACTCGGGGAGGAAAACCGCGGTTTCGTCATCATGATGGAAGAGTTACCCAGAGAGCGACTCGGTATCGCCGCGCAGGCGGTGGCCGCCTCAGAGGGTGCGCTCAATATCACTGCTCAGTACGTGCAGGAGCGCGAGGCCTTCGGTCAAAAAATTGGTCAGTTCCAGAATACGCGTTTCAAACTCGCTGACGTGAAAACCGATATCGCCATTAACCGGGCATTCTATGAGCAATGTGCGCGTGAATACGCTGAAGGCACACTGACACCCGACACGGCTGCCATGCTCAAGCTGGCCAGCTGCGAGATGCAATGCCGTGTGGCGGATCAGTGCCTGCAACTGTTCGGCGGCTACGGCTACACCTCGGAGTATCCGATCTCCCGCTTTTATGTGGATGCGCGGATCCAGACCATCTACGGCGGCTCTTCGGAAATCATGCGGGAGCTAGTCGCGAGATCGATTCTCGGTCGATAACCACCGGGGCAAGAGGCGCTGTAACGTCTCGTCTCTTTGCCCCACAGCGCAAGCCCGTCCCTTGCCGGGACGGGCGTTTTCTCAACTCACAACCTACCCACCCGGGGACTGCTATGAGCCATCCTTCCTGTCGA
>JAHEJH010000285.1 GCA_024638905.1 Luminiphilus sp. | reverse complement strand
ATGCCTGATTCCCTTTTTGGTAGCCGTCTGGATGATGCGGTCTATGACCGATCCGCGCGTTACAAGAAACCTAAGAAGGCAGCCGACGCCTCCTAGAAGCTGGCTACGGTCCGAGTGAAGACGCTCTCGTCGGGCGTAATGCCCAGTCCGGGTCCACTGGGAACCGAAATATGCCCGTCTTCAATGGCGACGCCGCCTGCCGGATCGTAGTGGCCCTCGATATAGGGCTGTGCCAGCCAGGTGCCTTCATAGGTTTTGGGGCTGACTGTCGCGCCTAACTGCACGCAGGCCGCGGCGATGATGTCGCCGCCCCAGGCGTCATCCACGGTGTGCGGGAGGTGCCTTGCCTCGCAGAGGTCACGGAAAGTGGCCATCGGGGTAAGACCGCCGATCCGAGTGATCTTCATACCAAAACCATCAACCAAACCGTTGGCGGCGCGGATAACGGTGGGCAGGTCGGTGGCGCCTTCGTCGAGATACACCGGATGACACAGCTGCGCGCGAATCGTGGCGATTTCTTCCAGCGTGTCGCAGGGCTGTTCCAGCACAAACGGAATATCCCGGCAGGCCTGACTCAGAAGTAGCGCGTCCCGGGTTGGCATGCCGCGGTTGCCGTCGACCGCCAGTCGCACGCGGTTGCCCACGGCTTCCCACACTTTTCGCACCACCTCGATATCAATCTCCACCGGACGGCCGCTGATTTTTATCTGCAGGCGGGGGTAACCCTCGTCCGCTTTATCCCGCGCGATACGCCCGATCTCATCGGGTTCGCCCACGCCGGTGGCGTAGTAGGAAGGCACCCGGTCTGTGACCGCTCCGCCAAGTAGGTCCGCTACCGAGCGCTTTGTTTTTTTGCCCATAGCATCGTAGGCGGCGATATCGATCGCGGCTTTGGCATAGCGGTGCCCGTTGAGCAGGCTGTCCATCATGCGGTTCAGCAGCACCGGCTTGTCGAGATCGACGCCAATGAGATGCGGGGCCATCTCGGTGAGTGCCGCGCGTGCGCCCTCGGCGTGGCTCGGCGCGTAGGTGGGGCCCACTGGACAGGTCTCCCCCCAGCCCACGGTGCCGCAATCGCTCTCGATCCGCACGATAGTGCTGTCGAGGTGGGTCACGCTGGCGTTAGCCATACGGTATGCGCCGCCTTTGACCGGTAAATCGTGTTGAAAGAGGGTGATGTGGCGAATCTTCATGGCTCAGGTCGCCGTGTAGCCGCCGTCGACCGACAAAATGGTGCCGGTGATGTGACGCTCGGTCGCCAAAAAGAGCACAGCACGCGCCACTTCTTCGGGCTGGGCGACGTCGCCGATGGGAATGCTGCTCTGATTGCGTTCCACTACCGAATCGGCGGCTCCCTGACTGGCGTGCTCCGAGAACAGCATCGGGGAGTTGATGGCTCCGGGCGCCACCGCATTCACGTTGATCTGCTTGTCGGCCAGCTCGAGTGCCATGGTGCGGGTGAGCTGATTCAGGGCGCCTTTGCTGGTGCAGTAGGCTGCCAAGCCTGCCGCGCCCACCACGCCACAGGTGGAGGACACATTTACGATGGCGCCGTCGTAGACGAGCTGCTGCGCAAATGCGCGGCTCAGATAAAAGACGCCGTCGACGTTGGTCTGCATTACGGCACGCCACTCGTCATCGGTGGTGTCCACCGCGTCACGTCGCACAATGACGCCAGCATTATTGATAAGCACCTCGACGGGGGCCGCGAAGGCCTCCTGCGCTGCGGCCATTGCCTCGGTAGCGAAGGCGGGATCGGTAACGTCACCGGCACAGATCGCAGCCTGTGCTTTGGTTTCTTCCGCGAGCGTCGCCACGGCGGCCTCGAGCTTGTCTGCCGAGCGACCTACCAGGAGCAGTTTGGCGCCTTGCGCGGCGAAGACGCGTGCGCATTCGAGCCCGACGCCACTCCCGGCGCCGGTGATCAACACCACGCGGCCGCTGAAGTCCCGAGGTTGTCCACTCGATGTGTTCGGAGGGCTCATGGTTCAGAGTGCCGGCAGGGGGAGTTTGGCGAGACGGCCGCCGTCTACGACCACTTCCTGACCGGTGACAAAGGCGGCATCGGTACTCGCCAACCAGAAAACAGTATTGGCTACGTCCCCAGGTGTACCCAGACGACCCGCCGGATGAAGCGCCTCGATGGCGGCATCGACAGCGGCGCGATCCGGGTATTGGTCAAGGAATTGTTCGTTAAAGGGCGTGTTGATCCAGCCCGGTGCCACGGCGTTACAGCGGATGCCAAAGGGTCCGTATTCGAGCGCCGTGTTGTGGCTGAAGGCCGCCACGGCGGCTTTTGAGGCGGCGTATACGCTGTGCAGGGGGTTGGCGCCGAGGCCCTCGATCGAGCTGATGTTGATGATGGCGGGATGCTCCGCACCCTCTGCGCGCATCAGGGGCAGGGCATGCTTGGTGGTAAGAAACGTGCTCTTTACGTTGACCGCCATCACCCGGTCCCAGTCTTCTTCTCGGGTATCGGCGATGGGCTCTTCAATGCAGATGCCTGCGTTGTTGACCAGCACGTCGAGGTGCCCGAAATCGAACTCGACCCGCGTCATAAGATCTCTGACGCTCGCTTCGCGGGCGACGTCGGTCTCAATAAAGATCACGCCCTCGCCAGGGGGTTCATTGAGGTCGGCGCAGATCACGGTATCGCCCGCCGCTTGGAAGCGCGCAACAATGGCCGCGCCAATGTTTTGGGCGCCGCCGGTCACGATCACGATGCGGGGTGTGCTCACGCTGGCCTCAGGCATACCGCGGGCTATACGCCACAACGGTGCTGCGCTGCACGCCGAGCTTGTCGATGCGGACTTCCATCACGTCACCCACGTTGAGGTACTGGGGTGGCTTCATGCCATAGCCCACCCCTGGTGGCGTGCCGGTCATCATGATGTCGCCGGGCTGCCAGCTGGTGTAGCGCGAAATGATCGAGACCAGCTCGGCAATGCTGTACATCATGTCCGAGGTGTTGCTCTGCTGTCTGGCCTCGCCGTTCACGTGCAGCGAGATATCGAGCTGGTTGGGATCGCCGACCTCGTCGGTGGTGACCAGCCAAGGCCCAAGGGGTTTCAGCGTGTCGGCGCTTTT
>JAHEJH010000282.1 GCA_024638905.1 Luminiphilus sp. | reverse complement strand
ATCGCGTCGGCGAGCCTCGCTGATGTGGCCCTCGAGGCGGCCTCTGCGTCGAGCGGGTTGAGCCGTTGCCTCTCTGTTGGCGGTGACATCGCGGGTTTTGAGCGCCTGGACGAACAGCTGCCAAGTTTGCCTGAAACGCCTATCGAGGATGAGTTTCTCGGTGCGCCGATGCTGTATTCCTCGGGAACGACGGGCAAGCCAAAGGGCGTCTACTGGGCGCCTCACGCAGAGAGCATTCACACTGATCACCCGATGTCGGGCAGTGTTGGCGCTTTCTTTGGTTTTGGTGTCGATACCATTTATCTATCGCCCGCACCGCTTTATCACGCAGCGCCTCTGCACTACAACATCATGGTGCTGGGTCTCGGTGGTACCTCGCTGATCATGGAGCAGTTCGATCCGGAGCATTCTCTGGCATTGATTGAGCGATACAAGGCAACCCACAGTCAGTGGGTGCCGATTATGTTTGTGCGTATGTTGAAGCTGCCCGAGAACGCGCGAACGCAATACGACCTGAGTTCAATGAAGTGCGCGATTCACGCGGCGGCGCCGTGCCCGATCGATGTGAAAGAGTCGATGATCAATTGGTGGGGCCCGGTCATTGTGGAGTACTACTCGGGTAGCGAGGGCAACGGCTTTACCATCATTGATTCGGCGAATTGGCTGACGCACAAGGGCTCTGTAGGCCAGGCCATCATCGGTGAGCCAAGAATTTTGGGTGAAGACGGCGAGGTGCTGGGCCCGGGTGAGGTCGGCGACGTGTACTTTGCGAATAGCCGGCCGTTTGAGTACTTCGACGAGCCCGAGAAAACCAAGAACGCTTTTAATGAACATGGCTGGAGCACGATGGGGGATGTGGGCTACCTGGACGAGGACGGCTTTCTCTATCTCACCGACCGCAAAAACTTCACCATCATCACGGGAGGCGTCAATGTGTATCCGGCGGAAATTGAGGGCCTGCTGATTTCCCATGACAAGGTGGCGATGTGGCGGTGTTTGGCATCCCGCACCCCGAGTTTGGGGAGGAAGTGATGGCGGTGGTGCAGCCTCTAGACTGGGCTGATGCGAACGACGACACCGAGGCGGAGTTGATCGACTGGATGCGTGAGCGCTTGTCTAGCGTGAAGGTACCAAGAAAGGTCGATTTTCTGGAGCAACTGCCGCGGATGGATAACGGTAAGCTCTATAAACGACATCTGCAGGATGCCTATCGCGATGCGATGTGACTTTCTCAGCTGTCAAGCTGTTATGAAGTTGGATGAGCCTCTATGCTGGTCATCGCGGATTGATGCATAGCCAGCGGGTAGTCAAGGAGCGGTAATTGGCCAGTAAGTCTGAGTTGCGGCAGTTAGAAGAGCACATGGACACGGCGCAGTCCTATGAGGACTGGCTGTCGGCGGCCCGCGACCATGACGCCCTGACTGGTAAAGCTGAGTGGCGGCAAGAGGAGCCCTCAGAGCTCTATGATCATGCGCAGATCCGCTACCGGCTGGATCGACTTCGCAAGTTCCGCAAACAAAAAGATTGGACTAGCTTGCTGTATGCGCTCAATGAAGGCATCCACGGCAACATGGGTGGCATGGGTAAGAGTGTGCTTTATCGTCAGGCCAGGTCTGGCACCAAGGTAGTGATAGAGCAGTACATTCAGGAAATCGACGATGCTCTGAGGTTGTTGGCCGAGTTGCCCGACGAAGTCATTCCCACCCAGCAAAAACTCGATTTTTTCTATCGCAGTAACGTCTGTTACGGGCGCTCTGCACTGATGCTCAGCGGCGGGGGGGTGCTGGGCTTTTTGCATGTGGGTGTGGTCAGCGAGCTGCTCCGGCAAGGGCTATTGCCGAGAGTGGTTTCTGGCTCCAGCGCGGGCTCGATTGTGGCCGCGGCGCTCGCGGCCTACACCGATGAAGAAATGGCAGAGCTAGATCTGGTCGGGATGATGGAATCCGGCGAGGATGGCAATAAGGGTGTTCTCTGGCAGTGGGTGTCAGGGATGGGTAGCCGACTATCGGCGGAGGACACCGAGAAATTGATTGCTGCGACCATTCCAGACCTGACGTTTGGGGAGGCCTATGCCAAGACGGGACGTCAGGTCAGTATTACCGTGGCGCCGGCTGAGCCGCACCAGCGCTCCCGGCTACTCAACGCCGTGTCCTCACCCAACGTTTATTTGCGCTCTGCGGCGATGGCCTCCTGTGCTATCCCCGGTGTGTTCCCTGCGGTGATGTTGCAGGCCAAAAATGAACTGGGCGAAGCGCAACCTTACCTGCCAGCGCGGCGATGGGTTGATGGCTCTGTTGCCGACGATTTACCCGCCAAGCGCCTGTCGCGTCTGTTCTCGACCAACCATTACATTGTGAGCATGGTGAACCCCATTGCGCGGGCATTTCTGCCCCGGGATGACAAAGTTCGACCGCTGCGCCAGGCGGCCACTTCTCTAGGCATGGGGATCGGCAGGGAGATGCTGAATTTCTACCGGGGTGTCGCCAAAAAATACGGCGAGAACTGGCCTAAATTCAATATGATGATGCACAGTGTTCATGCATTACTCGATCAAGAATATTCTGGCGATATTAATATCGTCCCGAAATTCCGGTTTCAAAATCCGTTGAATCTCATCACGCAACCCAATGAGGAAGAGCTGCGCCAGTTGGTGAAAGAGGGCGAGCGCGCCACCTACAGTCGGATTGAACCGATCAGGCGGTGCACCCAAATTTCCAGGACCCTGGAAGAAATTCTGCATCGCTTTGAATATGGGGACTTACGACCGGCGCCCGGCACCTATCGTCGTCCGAAGAGCTCCCGACGCAGGCCGCCCCCCACAGCGGCGCAGAAAAAAGCATTGAAGTCTGCGATGGCATCGCGCTCGGGCAAGGTCTCCCGCTCAAGGACCGCCGGCGGGGCAAATCGGTCAGCCGCCTCAGTCAAGAAGCGCAGTATCGCCTAGCGTTCGGTTACCGGTCGCTAACCTGCCAGTTACGGGATGCAGGCCGCTCCCAGCGCCGCCAGAGGACCCACCATAATCGCTCGACTGTCGGCTTCTGCGCTAGAGGCGGTGCCGATCTGGGCGCGTTTCTTGATGCCCTGCAGGATG
>JAHEJH010000101.1 GCA_024638905.1 Luminiphilus sp. | reverse complement strand
AACGCCAGTGAGTAACTATTTCAACTCTCTCCCGCTTCGCACCCAGCTTCAGGAGCTGGGCAAGTGCCGGTTTATGGACCCGGCTGAATTCGATGCGGGCGTGGAGCCACTGGCGGGCAAGAAACTCGTGATTATTGGCTGCGGCGCGCAAGGTTTTAACCAGGGCCTGAACCTGCGAGACAGCGGGCTGAACGTAGCGTACGCGCTGAGAAAAGAAGCGATTGAAGAAAGGCGCCCCTCATGGGTTAAAGCCACAGAAGCGGGTTTTCAGGTTGGCACCTATGAAGAGATGGTTCCTGACGCCGACATGGTGCTGAACTTGACGCCCGACAAGCAGCACACCAACGTGGTTGAGTCAGTGATGCCTTTGATGAAACAAGGCGCGTGCCTGTCTTACTCCCACGGCTTCAATATTGTCGAAGAAGGCATGAAGATCCGCGAGGATCTAACCGTGATCATGGTTGCGCCCAAGTGCCCGGGCACCGAGGTGCGGGAGGAATACCTCCGCGGCTTCGGCGTGCCGACCCTGATTGCCGTGCACCTCGAGAATGATCCGCAAGGTCAGGGCCTCGAGCTCGCCAAAGCCTATGCGGCAGGCACCGGCGGGCACCGTGCCGGCGTGCTGGAGTCCTCATTTATCGCAGAAGTGAAGTCCGATCTGATGGGTGAGCAGACCATCCTGTGCGGCATGCTGCAGACGGGCTCACTGCTCTGTTTTGACCGCATGGTGCAGCTGGGCGTTGCTCCCGCCTATGCCGCCAAATTGGTGCAATACGGATGGGAGACGGTCACAGAGGGCCTGAAGCAAGGCGGCATCACCAACATGATGGATCGCCTGTCTAACCCGGCCAAGATCCGCGCTTTCGATTTAGCCGAGGAAATGAAGGGCATCCTGCGACCGCTCTTTGAAAAGCATCAGGACGACATCATGTCGGGCCACTTCTCAAGCACCATGATGGCCGACTGGGCAGCGAATGATACAAACCTCCTTAAATGGCGCGCTGAAACCAATGGCACGCCGTTTGAACTGCAAGACATTACTGAGGACGCCATCGACGAGCAGACCTACTACGATCAGGGCATCCTGATGGTGGCGATGGTCAAAGCCGGAGTGGAATTGGCCTACGAGACCATGGTGTCTGCGGGCATTATCGAGGAGTCAGCCTATTACGAATCGCTGCATGAGACGCCGCTCATCGCCAACACCATCGCTCGGAAGAAGCTGTACGAGATGAATGTGGTGATTTCAGACACCGCCGAATACGGGTGCTACCTGTTTGATCAAGCCGCACGCCCCCTTTTGAAGGCCTTTGTCGCAGGTCTCGATGCAGACGTGATCGGCAAGGGCATGCCCGATGGCAACGCCGTGGATAATCGGCGTTTGATCGACGTCAACGCCGAGATCCGCACACACTCTGTTGAGGTCGTGGGCGCCAGACTGCGCGGCTACATGACCGGAATGAAGGCCATTTCCTCCGCCGACTGACGCCAAGTGAACGACTTTAGGGCCGGTAACGTAGGTTAACGCATAACAATGCCATTGATAGGGACCGAGCCGGCCGTTAGACTTGCGCCCCACCGAATTTTGAACCGTACTCACCAGGAACTCCTATGAGCTTTAATCTGATGTTGCCGCCCATTCTTGGGGTGGTCGGACTCGTAATTGCGTTCGTGATTTACACCGTGATGTCTCGCGCACCTGATGGCGAAGCAAAAGAACGCGGTATTGCCGAGCAGATCCATATCGGCGCCATGGTCTTCATGCACCGTGAATACAAGCTGCTGCTGGCGTTCGCTGCAGTCTTGATTGTGGGCATCCTGGTTTCTCCGCTTGGCACCAATACCGCCATCGCCTTTGTAGCGGGCGCGGTATCTTCGGCCACGGCGGGTTATCTCGGCATGTACGCAGCGACCAAAGCCAACGTCCGGACTGCGGTCGCGGCCAATACCGAGGGCGCGGCTTCGGCACTCAACATCGCCTTCTACGGCGGCTCTATCATGGGCCTCTGTGTGGCCTCACTAGGTCTTCTGGGGCTCGGCGGTCTTTACTACTACTTTGGGGGTGATCCCCACACAGCACATGCGATCCATGGCTTTGGCATGGGTGGTTCCGTGGTAGCACTGTTCTCGCGCGTGGGTGGCGGCATCTACACCAAATCAGCCGACGTCGGTGCTGACCTGGTCGGTAAAGTCGAAGCGGGCATCCCTGAAGATGACCCCCGTAACCCGGGCGTCATCGCCGATAACGTGGGCGACAACGTCGGTGATATCGCCGGTATGGGGTCCGATATTTTTGAGTCCTACTGCGGCTCCATGATCGCCTGTATTGCGATTGCCTCAACCATGGCGCTGACCGCTGCTGAGCAGAGCGCCATGATGGCGTTCCCATTGGCGCTCGCCAGCATTGGCTTACTCGCCTCAGTTGCTGGCATCCTGATTGTGCGGGCGCGCTCCTCCGCTGCACCTGAGGCGGCACTTCGCAGTGGCACCCTGGGGGCACCCGTGATCTTCATCGCCATGGCCTGGTTCCTGTCAGAGAGTATGGGTATCGATAAGAACACTTGGTGGGCCGTGGTATCGGGTGCGGTGGGCGGTATCGCCATTGGCCTCATCACCGAGTACTACACAGGTGGCAAACCTGTTCGCACCATCGCCAAGTCTGGTGAGACCGGTCCCGCGACCGTCATGATCACCGGCCTTGCGGTGGGCATGCAGTCAGTCGTAGCACCCGTGCTGTTCCTGGCAGCCATTATTTTCGTCTCAACCAACCTGGCGGGACTTTATGGTGTGGGCATTGCGGCGGTAGGCATGCTGGCCACAGTCGGTATCACCATGGCAATCGACGCCTACGGCCCGGTAGCTGATAACGCGGGCGGTATCGCAGAGATGGCGGGCATGGGTCCCGAGACGCGCGAGATTACCGATGGCCTCGATGAGGTGGGCAACACCACCGCGGCGATTGGTAAGGGCTTTGCCATTGGCGCGGCCGCGCTGGCGGCACTCGCAATCATCGCTGCTTTTGTTGAAACCGTCACAGTCAACAACCCGGACTTTAATCTGCAGCTCTCTGATCCCGAGGTGCTGATTGGCATCTTCATCGGAGGAACCATTCCGTTCCTGATTGCCTCGATCACGATGACCGCCGTGGGCGAAGCCGCTTTCGACATGATCAACGAGATCCGGCGGCAGTTCCGTGAGATTCCTGGCCTGTTGGAAGGCAACGCTGAGCCAGATACTGCGCGCTGTGTAGATATTGCGACAACGGCTGCACTCAAGCGGATGGTGGTGCCCGGCGCAATTGCTGTACTGGCGCCGGTTGTCGTGGGCTTTGGGCTCGGCGCAACCTCACTGGGTGGCATGTTAGCGGGCGGCCTGTTGGGCTGTGTGCTAATGGCGCTCATGATGGCCAACGCGGGTGGGGCCTGGGACAACGCCAAGAAGTACATCGAAAAGGGCAACCTCGGCGGCAAGGGTTCAGACACCCACGCCGCGGCCGTCGTTGGAGACACCGTGGGTGACCCCTTTAAGGATACCTCTGGTCCGTCGATGAACATTCTGATCAACGTGATGGCGATTGTCAGCCTGGTGATTGCACCGCTACTCTGATCACTATTACGAAAGAAAAAAGGGGCCGTCAGGCCCCTTTTTTGTGCTCGGTCTTTCTTAGCTATTCCTAGTACTCTGGGTCACTCTCATATTGAAATACTTTGAGAGAGAACAGTGTTATCTATGGCGCCAGCACTTTCTCCCCGCGCGCCATACCCGCTACGCCGGAGCGCACCACCTCTAGCACTTCGGTTTCGCCGAGCGCCTGCAGGAAGGAGTCGAGCTTTTCCGAGGGTCCCGTAAGCTGCACCACATAGGTCGTGGGGCCCACATCGATGATCTGCCCGCGGAAGATCTCGGCGGTACGCTTGACTTCGTCTCGCTGCGCATCCACCGCGCGGACCTTCACCAGCAGGGTGTCGCGCTCAACGTGCGCACCCTCTGTGAGATCCACCACCTTCACCACATCGACAATCTTGTTCAGGTGCTTGGTGATTTGCTCAATCTTAAGATCATCACCCGTCGTGGTCACGGTCAGTCTCGACAAAGAGTGATCGTCAGTGGGCGCAACATTCAACGACTCGATGTTATAGCCGCGCTGTGAGAATAGCCCCACTACCCGCGACAATGCACCGGACTCATTTTCCAGCAGTACTGAGAGTATCCGTCTCATATCAGGTCCTCTCCGTCTTGCTGAGCCACATATCCTTCATCGCCCCATTGGGCGCGACCATCATCGGATACACGTGCTCGTCAGGGTCGATATGGATATCCATAAAGACTAGCTTGTCTTTCAGGGCAAAGGCCTCTTTCATCGCGGGCAGCAGGTCAGATTGAGATTTGACCTCCATGCCAACGTGCCCGTAAGCCTCCGCAAGCTTGACAAAATCAGGCAGCGACGCAGCGTAATGGCTCTCTGAATAACGGCCCTCGTACTGCATGTCCTGCCACTGCTTGACCATACCGAGGTAGTCATTGCGCAGGTTGATGATCTTCACCGGGCAGCCGTACTGACTGCAGGTAGAGAGTTCCTGAATATTCATCTGAATACTGCCCTCCCCTGTGACACAGGCGACATCGGCATCTGGCAGGGCAATCTTGATGCCCATGGCCGCGGGGAGGCCAAATCCCATGGTCCCGAGCCCGCCGGAATTAATCCAGCGGCGCGGGTAGTCAAACTTGTAGTACTGCGCGGCAAACATCTGGTGCTGCCCGACATCTGATGTTACGTAGGCCTCGCCATTGGTCGCCTCATACAAGGCACAGATGGCGTCCTGGGGCATGATCGATGCCGACTCGCCATACTGACGCCCGTGCCAAAGACCGTGCGCCTCGCGCCAGCTGTCGATTTGCTGCCACCATTGCGCCAGCGCATCCGGGTCGGGCAATACCCGCTCGGCACTCTCCATCTGCAACGCAATCTGTTTGTCCAACTCCTGCAGAATGGTATCCACCGGTCCGACAATGGGGATGTCGACGGGCACAATCTTGGCGATCGACGCCGGATCAATATCAACGTGAATAATTTTGGCGCCCGGACAGAACTTGGAGACCGTGTTGGTGACGCGGTCATCAAAACGCGCGCCCACCGCAAGGATGACATCCGAATGGTGCATCGCCATATTGGCTTCGTAAAAGCCATGCATACCTAGCATGCCGAGGAACTGTCGATCGGTACCTGGATAGGCACCCAGGCCCATGAGGGTATTGGTCACGGGGGAATTCAACCGGCGCGCCAGCGCGGTCAGTTGCTCGGAGCCCTCGCCCTGGATAACGCCACCCCCCGCATAAATGACTGGCCGCTTCGCACTGAGCAGCATGCGCGCCGCCTTGCGAATCTGACCCGAGTGGCCTTTGGCAGACGGTTGATAAGAGCGCATGCTGACCGTCTCGGGGTACTCATATTCGAACTTGTGCTCGGGGTGTGTCAGGTCTTTGGGAATATCGACTACCACCGGCCCGGGGCGCCCGGTGGAAGCAATAAAAAAGGCCTTTTTAATAGTCGAAGGAATGTCCTCCGACTTCTGCACCAGAAAGCTATGTTTCACGATGGGGCGGGAGACGCCGATCATGTCGGTCTCCTGAAACGCATCCTCACCGATGAGATGACTTTGGACCTGGCCCGAGATCACAACCAACGGTATCGAGTCCATATAGGCCGTAGCGATACCCGTGATCGCATTAGTCGCGCCGGGCCCTGATGTCACCAGCACCACGCCGGGCTTGCCGGTAGCGCGCGCATAGCCATCTGCCGCGTGGGTGGCAGCCTGCTCGTGGCGCACCAGAATATGCGGGACTTTTTCGGCCTTAAATAGGGCGTCGTAGATGTGGAGCGCTGCTCCACCGGGGTAACCGAAGATGTACTCGACACCTTCATCTTCAAGGGCGCGGACGATCATCTCGCCGCCGGACAGCATTTCCATGGCCATTCTCCATCTCGTTGCATCAGAGGGTGGCGAAACGCTGTACGCAAAACGCCACCATCACCTGTCGCACGAGACACTGGCCGGATCGCTCCAGCTTCCCGCCAGATCGCGATCACGAAAGCCGTGTATCGGTGACCTGCGGGGTAACGCAGTGTCGAGCCCGAGTGGCAGAGGCCATGCCTCGCCTGACGGAACCCGCAAACAGCCTGTGAAACTATCCCGTTCCAGAGGTAGGCCAGAGGATGAGGGTACTCACCAATAGCCGTTGCCGCTCGCGTGACGGTGCGAATTGTCTGGGCGCTGACTGCGCAAAGTCAAGGCATGTCGACAAATGACCATAATCAGCGTTGATGGCTCATGACCTGCGAGCTAGGGTTGTGACTCCGCGCGAGGGCCATTCTATGGACAGAAAGCCAACGTTTTTCAATATCGTGACGTCTTCAATACTGTTGCTGCTCCTACAGGGGCAGTCCGCAGATGCGAGCACCACCTATCGCTGGGTCGACGACAAGGGCAACCCCGTGCTGAGCGATCGGCCACCCCCGACTGGCACGCCCTACACGGAAATCGAAATCAAAACTGGGCTAAAGCGGTATGCCGAGTCCACCACCGAAGCACCCGAGCCACCGTCAGTCACAACCGAGCTGACAACACAACAGAGCACTGCCCTCGCAGTGGCGGATGTCAATGAATCAGTATTGCCCTCTGCATCCCAGCGCGAGTGCGCAGCGCTGGACGCTGATATCGAAAGACTGACGAATTACCCGCGAATCATTGTGCGTGACGAAGTCGGCGAGGAGCATCTACTCAGCCCGGAAGAACGTGCAATCCGCCTCGAGGAAGCGCTGGCATTTGCGGAAACATTTTGTCGCCGCTGAAGCGCTGACTCAAAATCGGCCTCTCACTCCTCAGCTTTAATCGGCGCGAGGGTCGGGGCTATGCTTCGGTCAGCAAATACCCAGCTTGTCAACGCTGACTCCCGAAGCGACAACAGCGCGAAAGAGAGCAGCAACAACTGGATCACGACCAGCGTGATCACGAAAAATCCTGTTTCCCTAGAGGCGCTATGCCAACTTGAGCATCTTGTCATGATCCCGCCTTGTTTCGTGCCAGCAACGCCCTCTTTAACGACGGCGCGATCAGTGTTCTTCTGAGCTGAATCAGTTCTTCGAGCGCAGTCGTTGTCCCACTAGCCGCACCGACGGTCACGCTGACGACTGGCGGGCGAGCTCCTTCAGCCAGGGCTTGGACATCAGCAAGCTGGGCATAGCCCAGTTCCCACGTCACGACGCCCTGGATCAACGCCTCGGGCGTGCTCCACTGATCACCCTTCCCCGGGAATGCTTGTCTCATTACCAAGTCGCTGCTCCTGTCGCGAGTCTCCACCCGGGGTCGGTGGTAAATCAATATTTGACTGAGGCTCCCCCAGCCAAACTGCTCAAGACACTCGCGATCAGCTACGCCGCCGCCCCATTCCCCAACAACCCAGCCGGAGTGAGAGGGCAATGCTTCCTGTTGTTTTGTGCACACGGCTGGCAGCAGGGCTTGCTGTGGGCACACATCACCACAAGTCTCGACCCGCTCGATGTACAAGGCCTGACTGCTTTCATTGGGGTCAATACAGTCGAGCGCTGCGAGATCAACGATCCAGATCCCCCCCCAAGTTGTGCTGACATCTCGCGCTGAAGGTGGAGTGCACGGATCCGCACTGGTTGCCCCAAGCTGTAGTGATGCCCCTGCCGGCTGGGGCCACTGCGACGGTAATCCTGCGGTCGCCACCATCCGCTCTAGGAACGTAAATAACTGCCCTGTCCGCGTCACCTGGTCACTGCGACGCTCCATGGCCTGAGTCGTGGCTATCAGCTCTGCTGCCACCATGACGATGCCGGTCAACAAACTCAGGGCCAGAGCGGAAGCGACCAAGCACTCCACTAGTGACACACCGGCACAACGAGCATATTTTCCGGCGCTCTTAACCATCGGGCAAGTAACCATGTGGCGAGTCACCCTGTCGTGAGGGCGACAGGGGCACCGGGAGCGCCCTGAATACGCTTATTTGTTCTCCGTTCGTTTCAGACCAGCTCAAACGCATCTCGTTTGTACCGAGCACCTCGATACGAGATGCCGGTAGGTTCCGCAGGCCGGCCTCCAGGTAAAGGCAAGATCCTTGCTGATGTTCCGTTGTGTCACCGCAAGGTCCCGTTAGCTCCTGCAACGAGTGACTCGACATCATATAGCGCGCCTCAATTTCACCCAACAGGTTGTCCGCAATAACCAGATGGTACGCTGCGCTGTGTAGCGCAATGATTTCCTGTGTCAGAACAAGCGCACCCGTTAAGCCCGTCAAAGCGAGCGCGGCGGCGATGACGTAATCAATCAGCACGAATTGCTAATCAACCCAGGCATCAGACACAACGTCAGTGCGACTGCGGCGGCCAGTGTGATCAAGACTCAGCGCGGGGAACGTCATCGAGTCAAGGGGCAACAGTTCAAGTCGGTACGCGGCACTGCCTTGAGTCACCACTGTCAACCGGTACTGAGCAGCGACCTCTGGAGCGAGTGCCTGCAGGAGCGGCAGCTCACTGGCCTCGGCATACCGCTGGTGCTGTTGAAAGAACCTGAGCTGACGAATCACCAAGCGATCGAGGGTGAGCTGTGCTCCATTGATGACTGCTTCGGTTTGCACGTGGCGCCATGACGGGACCGCCATGACGAGCAGCAGGCTCACCATAGTTAATACAAGCATCAACTCAATCAGGGTAAACCCTGTGCGCGCTTCAGAGCTCGGTCTCACGACTTACGTTGCCCACCTTCACTGCCGGAAGGCCATCGTCTGATGAGGGGCATCTTGAGCACAGATCATTGGCCTGAACCGATGATCTGCGACAAGTGCAGACGACTTACAGCGTCACGCAGCGTCTATCAGGGGGGGGGCTTTCACGAATCGCAACTCACTCCCCGACAGGGTCACCTCAATCGTGTCTCCATGAATGAAATCACCCGCCAGCAACGCCTCAGCCAGCGGATTTTCAATCAATCTTTGAATGGCGCGCTTCAGCGGGCGGGCGCCGTAAACAGGGTCAAAGCCCTGATCGGCCAGATGCGCCATCACTTCATCACTCACCGACAGTGTCAGCGAGCGATCTGCCAGCCGCGCGCTCACCGCCTCCAACTGCAACGCTGCAATGTTGGCGATGTGCGACTGCCCGAGCGCGTGAAACACCACCGATTCATCGATTCGGTTGAGGAACTCAGGCCTGAAGTGGGTCGCCACATCCGCCATCACTTTGGCCTGAATGGTGGCTTTCAGCGCGCCTCTATCCGTTGTGGCATCGTTTTCCTCCAGGGCTTCCCGAATATGCACTGCGCCGAGGTTCGACGTCATCACAACCACCGTGTTGCGGAAATCCACCGTTCTACCCTGACCGTCGGTCAATCGCCCGTCTTCCAAAACCTGCAGCAAAATGTTGAAGACATCGGGGTGGGCCTTTTCGACTTCATCGAGAAGCAGTAATGAGTAGGGTCTGCGACGCACCGCCTCGGTGAGATACCCACCCTCCTCGTAACCCACGTAGCCGGGAGGCGCGCCAATCAGCCGCGCCACAGAGTGCTGCTCCATGAACTCGGACATATCGATACGGACCATCGCCTGTTCGCTGTCGAACAAATAGTCTGCCAGCGCCTTACATAGTTCAGTTTTGCCCACACCGGTTGGACCCAAGAATAGAAACGAGCCATTGGGCCGCTGTGGATCTGCCAGCCCGGCTCGGGCGCGCCGCACCGCATTGGAGACCGCCACAACGGCTTCATCTTGCCCCACGACACGCTGATGCAGCGTCTCTTCCATGCGCAGTAACTTCTCACGGTCGCCTTCCAACATCTTGGAAATTGGAATACCGGTCCACTTTGACACCACTTCGGCGATCTCTTCTTCTGTCACACGGGAACGCAGCAGAGTAGGCTCAGGCGAGTCCTCCGCAGAAGCCGCCTGCAATCGCCGCTCAAGGTCAGGCAGCAAGCCATGCTGTATTTCCGACATTCTGGTCAGATCACCTGCCCGCCCCGCAACCTCTAAATCCAGCTTGGCTCGCTCGATGTCACTTTTAATCTGTGTCGCGCCCTGCACCGCCGCTTTTTCAGCTAGCCAGACCTCCTCAAGGTCCGCGTACTCGCGCTCGATCCCCGCGATCTGCTCGTCGAGCTGAACCATCTCTTTTTCCGCCGCCGCAGACTCTTCCTTTTTCACCGCCTCGCGCTCAATCTTCAGCTGAATCAGGCGGCGCTCGAGACGGTCCATGGCCTCGGGCTTGGAATCAATTTCCATTCTGATCCGACTACCAGCCTCATCGATCAAGTCGATGGCTTTGTCAGGCAGCTGCCTATCCGTGATGTAGCGCTGGCTAAGCTTTGCCGCAGCGATAATGGCGCTATCGGTAATATCAACACTGTGGTGCACCTCGTAGCGCTCCTTGAGGCCGCGCAGAATAGCGATGGTGTCCTCCTCGCTGGGCTCGTCCACCAGCACTTTCTGGAAGCGTCGCTCCAGCGCAGCATCTTTTTCCACATACTGGCGATATTCGTTCAAGGTGGTGGCACCGACACAGTGCAGCTCACCGCGCGCCAGCGCGGGTTTGAGCATATTGCCCGCATCCATTGATCCCTCGGCCTTGCCCGCCCCGACCATAGTGTGCAGCTCGTCCACGAACAGGATGATGCGTCCCTCTTCCTTTGACAGCGCCTTGAGTACGGCCTTGAGCCGCTCCTCAAAATCACCGCGGAACTTGGCACCGGCCAACAGGGCTCCCAGATCCAACGCCAGAATGCGCTTGTCCTTGAGGCCCTCTGGCACCTCCCCATTGACCACGCGCTGGGCCAACCCTTCAACGATAGCGGTCTTGCCCACGCCCGGCTCGCCAATCAGCACGGGATTATTTTTGGTCCGTCGCTGCAATACCTGAATCGTTCGGCGAATCTCGTCATCTCGACCAATCACAGGGTCCAGCTCACCGGCTGCGGCACGCTCGGTTAGATCGACCGTATATTTTTCGAGCGCTTGGCGCGTCTCTTCCGACTCTGCCGACTGCACCGCCTCACCACCACGTGCCGATTCGATAGCCTTTCGAAGCGTTTGAGCGGTCACACCGGCCTCACTCAATAACGACGCCGTCGACTTTGACTCCAGCATTGCCAGCAATACGGCATCGGTCGACAGGTAGGTGTCGCCGGCCTGTTGAGACAACTTGTCTGCCCTATTCAGCAACCGCTGTGTTTCCTGACTGACGTGAACGTCTTCATTGCCCGAAACCGTCGCCATCGCACCCAGTGCGTTATCCACCGAGGCCTGCAGGGGCTCCACCGTGGCGCCCGCTGCCAACAGCAGGGCACGCGTGCCAGAGCCCGCGGGGTCCATCATGGCTTTCAGTAGGTGAAGTGGTTCGATAAAAGGGTGATCTCGGCCAATCGCGAGGGACTGTGCCTCACCTAAGGCCGCCTGTAACGAATGTGTCAGCTTGTCCATGCGCATAGCTCTCTCCTTGACCCCGCTTTGCGGGTCAGCTTTGTCTGAGAGAAATATGGGGGCCTAAAACCCTTTTTCAAGTGTGGAATTATGAAGCTCGAGCTTCAGCTCAACCAAACCAGCGTCGCCATGCGTCCCGTGGCGGGTCCCTCGCGGCGATGCGAAAAATAGTGCTCTGGCTCGCCGTAAGTGCATCGATCCCCGCCGGCGATGGTGGACACGCCCGCCCGGTTTAGCCTAAGGCGTGCCAGCGCCGTCAGATCCGCCATCCAGTGGCCGTGGCGATTAGAGGGTTGAAAGCACTCGCCGCCCGCCTCACCACACTGCTGCTCAAATGTTGTTTTCACCTCGGGGCCGACCTCATAGGCCGCTGCACTGATTGCGGGACCCAACCAAGCGGTCATCGATGCAGGCTCGGCTGGCATTGCAGAGAGCAGTGACTCCAATACCCCCGCGGCCAGACCCCGCCATCCCGCATGGGCAATGCCCACGCAAGTCGCATCCCCCGCCACGAGCGCCACGGGCAAACAGTCCGCCGTCAACACAGCCAGCGGCCGGTTGCGCGCATCGGTCCAGTGCGCATCCGCCTCGGGTACCACGCCCTCTGTAGCTTTCACCGTCCTGACGCCGTGTACTTGATTCAGCCAACAGACAGCATCGCCCGGCAGCACGTCGGCCAGCAGGCGGCGATTCTCGGCGACACTTTCGGCCTGATCGCCAACGTGGTCAGCCAAATTCAAGCTGTTGTATGGGGGTTGGCTTACCCCTCCCTCGCGGGTACTCACGCGGATCTCAACACCGTCGAGCGCTGGGTCGGGTGCCCAAAGTGGAAGCGATGCCATTAAGGCGGATCCTCCTCCGACAGGCACTGGATAAGGTCCGCCAGATCCGCGGGGATGGGGGCAGAGAAGTGCATCGACTTAGAAGATCTTGGGTGGGCAAAGGTCAGCTCGCGGGCATGCAAAGCCTGTCGGGAAAAAGCAGCCAACGTCGACAACAACTGCTCACTGGCGCCCGCGGGGCGTGTCGCGCGCCCACCATAAACGGGATCTCCCACTAGTGGATGCTTACGCGCCGACAGATGCACTCTGATCTGATGCGTGCGACCCGATTCAAGACTAACATCGAGGAGGGTATGGGCCCCAAAATGCCTTGCGATCCGGTAGTGAGTCACGGCGGGCTTACCGTCGGACACCACCGCCATTTTGGTTCGGGAGGTCGGGTGGCGCCCAATAGGTTCATCGATTGTGCCGCCACCTGAAAACGTGCCGCGGCAGACCGCACTGTAGAGACGACTGACCGATCGATCCGCCAACTGCGCCACCAAAGACTTATGTGCCAAAGGTGATCGAGCCGCGAGCATGATCCCCGAGGTGTCTTTATCCAGACGATGCACAATGCCGCCCCGGGGCAGTGCCGCCATTTCTGGTGCATGCGCCAGCAGGCCGTTGACGAGGGTGCCACTGTGATGGCCAGCGGCCGGGTGCACCACAAGCCCCGCGGGCTTGTTCAGTACAATCACATGTTCATCTTCGTGCAGGATATTCAGAGGGAGCTTCTCGGGGACCCACTCCACCCTGTCTTCGGCCTCGGGCGTCAATGACAGCAGGTCGTCTACCGCGACCTTGTCACGGGGTTTAGCGGCACATTGGTTCCGTTGCAGACGCCCCACCTTGATCCATTCGGCCAGCCGGCTGCGCGAAAAATCGGTGAACAGCGCCGCCGCCACCGCATCGAGGCGCTGGCCATGCAGGGCCGGGGGCACCTTTGCAGATAGCGGCTCTTCGGCCGCTAAAACTTCCTCTTCCAAGCGCTGTGACTCCCGCACAGTTGCGTTTACACTACTGGCCCAGAATGTACCACGGTGGACGACTGCTCTTGGCCTTCCGCACATTGTTAACTCGCAGCTTACTGCTCAGCGTATTGCTTGTTTCCTCGGGTTGCTCCTGGTTTGGTGGCGATGACGACGATCTGATCGCCGACTCCGGAGAGCAGCAGCTATACCGGGAAGCGCAAAGGCACCTGAAGAATGAAAACTTCAGCCTCGCGGTACGTAGCCTGCAGATGCTTGAGAGCCGGTATCCGTTCGGGCGCTATGCCGAGCAAGCGCAATTAGAGCTGGTGTATGCCCACTATGGCGCCTATGAGTTCGAAGCGGCCACCGAAGCCGCCGACCGATTCATTCGGCTTCACCCCCGACACCCAAGCGTCGACTACGCCTTCTACATGAAGGGCCTCGCGGCCTACGACATCGAACCCGGATTTTTCTCACGCTTTATTCCTTCGGACGACACCAAGCGTGATGTCAGCCATATCCAGATTGCCTTTGCCGAGTTCTCTCAGTTACTGGCCCGCTATCCGGACAGCGCTTACGCTCCCGATGCCCGCCAGCGAATGGTGCACATGCGCAACATGCTTGCCCGTCACGAAATTCACGTGGCCAACTATTATTTCCGCCGCGGCGCTTACATGGCGGCTTTAAATCGCGGCAAGTATGTGGTCGAGCATATGCAACAGACGCCCAGCGTGGCCGATGGGCTCGCCATCATGGCCCAAGCCTATTTGCTGTTGGGTCTGAACGATTTGGCCGAGGACTCCATCGATGTCCTGTGCGAAAACTACCCTGACCACCCCAATCTGGCGTCGGGCTGCACTTTCGACAGCGTCTACACGATGGAGGGGCTGCAGCGGTCATGGATCAATCGAGCGACGCTGGGGTTATTTAATCCGCCCGAGCCGCCCCAGTTTAACTACCGTCCCAAATCCTGACACGCAGCCCTGGGTGCTTTAACTGGAAGAGCGCCAGGCCCAAGTGATGGGATAGCGTCGATCACGACCAAACGCGCGCCGCGAGATCCTGACACCCACGGGCGCCTGCCGGCGCTTGTACTCGTTGAGATCTACAAGCCTCACGACACGCTCAACATCCTCCGGCGAGAACCCTGCGGCCACCATCTCCTGACGCGAGGCGTCCTGCTCCACGTATAGTTCGATGATCTGATCGAGCACTTCATATGGCGGCAGACTGTCTTCATCTTTTTGGTCGGGGGCCAGCTCCGCCGAGGGTGGGCGGGTAATCACCCGTTCAGGGATGCACTCACCCAGCGTATTGCGATGTTTCGCCAACGCGTAGACCAGCATCTTTGGGCAGTCCTTGAGGACATCGAAGCCACCGGCCATGTCTCCGTATAGAGTGGAATAACCCACCGCCAACTCACTCTTGTTACCAGTGGTCAGTACCAGCAGATTTTTCTTGTTGGAGATCGACATGAGCAAAACGCCCCGACAACGTGCCTGCAGGTTTTCCTCGGTGATATTAGCCGGCAAACCGGCAAACTCATCCGTCAGCGCCGTCATGAAGGCCTCATACAGGGGCTCAATCGACAAATTACTAAAGCGCACGCCAAGCGCCTTGGCTTCGGCCGCCGCGTCCTCCACGCTCATGCTGGCGGTATAGCGAAACGGCATCATGACCGCCTCTACCCGCTCGGGACCCAGTGCATCCACGGCGACCGCCAGTGTGACGGCAGAGTCGATGCCTCCGGACAAACCCAATACCACCCCGGGAAAACCATTTTTATCCACATAGTCGCGCATACCCAGCACCAGGGCCTGCCATATCGCGTCGAGATCTTCCCGCTCTGCCACTATGTCACCCGGGACCAGCCGCGGGTCTGATGACCGATCAACCATAACGAGAGGAAAGGCCTCGATGAAGGTTTGCGCGCTGACGCTAAGCTCTCCTTGCGCATCGATCGCAAAAGATCCGCCGTCAAACACCAGCTCGTCCTGCCCACCCACCTGATTGACATAGACAATGGGAAGCTCATGCGTCGCGGCACAGGACTTTACCCGCTCTAGGCGCTCCGACGACTTGCCGCGATGAAAGGGGGAGGCATTGATGTTGATCAAAATCTCGGCGCCGGCAACCTTGGCTTGTGCGGCGGGCTCAGGGTGCCAAATGTCCTCGCAAATGGTCAGGCCAACGGAGAGTCCATCGACATCGACAACGCAAGGTTTAGTCCCCGCAGCAAAGTAACGCTTTTCGTCAAAAACCT